>CAYYRG010000063.1:0-8289 GCA_964474015.1 uncultured Anaerolineaceae bacterium
CCCAAAGCGTGCTTTGCGCGCGCCCTGCATTCCGGCCAGGGGGTAAGATCAAGGCGCACTGGCTTCCTGCACCGCCTGAGGGAGCGCCTCTCCCTCCGCGGACGCGTGCCAGAAAAAGCGCCAATAGAGGAACACCGCCACACTGTAAAAGCCAATCGTGCCCAGGAAGGGCAGCCCAAAACCATAGCGGTCTTGCAGCCAGCCAGAAATGGTGGGGCTAAAAGCCCACCCAAAACTCCACGAAAGGCTGACCAGACTGGCCACAGTGGCGCGGGCGCTGGGCTCGACGTGTTCCATCACGAAAGTCTGATACACCGGCCCGCTCATGTTCATCAAAGCCAGCCGCACCAGATAGGCTGCCGCACTCACCCAAAACCACGGCGCAAAGCCCAGCAGCGCCAGGAAGGGGATTGAAAGCCCCTGAGTGACCACCACCAGCGGAATCTTGCCGATCCGGTCGGCAATGGGCGGGGCGATCAACAGGCCAATGCCCATCGCCAGTGCGCCCCAGGCGAACAGTGAACCAATCACCGGGTCGGGTTGATGGTGAACCTCGCGGAAAAAGAGGTTCATGAACGGCATGATCAGCCCCGCGCCAATGGAGGTCAATAGCATGGGCAGAATCAACTTGGTGAGCAATGCGGGGCGCCTGGCTGCATAAGCAAAGGGGGCAAAGAGCGATTTGTCTTCCCGCGCCAGCCGCTGAGGGCGCAGGCGGGCAAGGGGCAGCAAAGCGGTCAGCGAAAGCAGCGCCACCACAATCAGCGCCCCGGCATACGCCTGAGAAGAAGTCGGGGCAGCCCCACGCCACTGAGCCACCCAGGAAGGCAAATAGCCGCCAATCCAGTTTCCCACAAAGGCCGACGCCATCTGCAAGCCTGAGCCGAAACTAAAGAGGTAAGTGCGCTCTTCTTCGCCGCTGTTTTCCATCAGGAAGGGGGCCATCGTCACGCCCAGCAGGCTTTGCGCCACACCCGAGAGCGCATTCATGGCATACAGCATCGCCGTGGTGGGGAAAAGCACCATGCCCAACACGGCAAGGCTGACTGTGCCCGTGCCAATAAGGAGCGACCGCTTGCGCCCCAGCACATCGGCCAGGTAGCCCATCGGCAAGGCGGCAATCAGCGCGGCCAGGCTGCTGGCGGTAATCAGCCGCCCCACCAGCGCGTTGTTGTAGCCCAGGCTGACGACGTAAAAGTTGAACAACAGGCGAAAAACGCCCATCGAAGCGCCGGTAAGCACCACGC
Source organism: uncultured Anaerolineaceae bacterium (assembly GCA_964474015.1). Taxonomy (GTDB): domain Bacteria; phylum Chloroflexota; class Anaerolineae; order Anaerolineales; family DRMV01; genus DRMV01. The sequence goes on from CAYYRG010000063.1 coordinate 1,248, forward strand.
TTAGCAGGTAGAGACGGGCGTTAGGACGAAAAGCCTGCAACCGCTCACCATAGCGTTGCAGGCCGCGCATCAACCCTTGAGGCATCGAGGGCAACAATCGCATCGGGAATTACTCCTCAGGAGGGGCAAGGTCGGCATCGGGCGTGGTGAACGCCCGCAATTGACGCCAGAGGGTTTCCAGTTGCTCAATGCGAGCAGCATAGCGCCGCTGGCGGCCTTCCACAGTAAGGTACACCAGCCCGGCCAAACGCAGCGCATGCAGGTGATGCACCACGGTGGGGGGGCGCAGGCGCAGGCGGCGCGCCAGTTCGGTAGGGGTGTGCGCCCTTTCGCCCAAATAACGCAAAATGCGCAGGCGGGTCGGGTCGCTGAGGGCCTGCAGGCCGTGCAACAGGGCGTCGGGCACCCCTTCACCGGGCACTAAGGAAGCCCCCTCAGGGCGCGCGCCAAACACCAGCAGCCCTTCGGTCTCCCCCAGACGACGAAACACCACCAGGGGGGAAAGCCAGAACGAAGGGGCCAGTGTGAGGCGCGTCATGGTTTCGGCCTCGGGGAAACGCACGCCCTGGGTAAGAGCAAGCAACAGGTCGGCCAGGGGCAGCCCTTCAGCCCGCTGGCGGGCGTGAGCCACCGCCTCGCTCAACGCTGGCCGGAGGCGCGCCTCCTCTTCGGCGAAGAACACCTCAAGATAGGCGGCCAGGGCGGCAACCAGTGCTTCTCCAAAAGTGGTGGCCTCAGCCCAGAGATTCAAACGCTCGGCCAGGGCGGCCTTGCGCGGGGGTTTGGGGAAGGCCGCGAAAGCGCGCTGCAAGGTGCGGAGGTCGTCGGCGTTCCAGGCCCCGCGGCGGGCTACATCCAGCAACACCTGGCGCGCATCGGGAGGGGTGTCGGCAGCCAGAAAAGCCTGTGTCAGTCGGCTGTCGGCTGGGAGGGCGCGCAAGGCTTCCACGGCCTCGGCGGCATCCTGGCGGGGAAGCGCCGCCACCCAGGGGAACGGCAACAGCAACGAGGCCGCAAACCGCTCCAGGGTGCGGCGGTGGGCTTCCGGCAGGCGCGCCCGCACCCCTGCCGCCCAGGCCCGCCGCAGGCCAAATTCCTGCGGGCGGTGGAGCACATGCAGGCTCGCAAAAAGGTCGTAAGCCGTGCCAGTTTGCCAGATGAGGGTGGTCATGATTTACCTCCGTGATTAGATTATAGTCTAATGACACCCCAAAAACAAGGGTTTTGCAACCACCCGCCCGCCCCAACGCCCTTCAACGGGACTATTGTCCCACCCCCAAAACCAGCGCCTGGGAGGGGAAAGCCTGTACAATGAAAATGCCGCTGGACACCCCTTGCCCAGTGGAACTTTGTATGCTTCCTGAAGGAGGTTGAAAATGCGTCAACGTCGCTACATCTGGTTGCTTCTAATTGCATTCCTGCTGGGCGCTTGTGCTGTGCCGGGGATGAAATCCTCTTCTGGCCCAAGCACGCCTGCTCAAGCGCGCACGCCGGCAGCCGTTGCCACGCAAACGGCTGTGTCGAACACCACCGGCGAGGTCAAAGGCGGCACGTGGGAACGCGACGACCCCAAGAACGATCTGCTCTCGTGCTCCTCGGGCGACCCCGTGCCTGCCAGCCAGGCTTCCCGTCTGGGGCCGAAAATTTATGTCGATGTGGTACATGCCGCGCTGAAGGAAATCTCGCTGAAAGACCCCACTGTGGCGCTCAAAGGCAAAATGTGTGCCTACCAGATTACCCTGGACTATGGCCGCCCCATCAACACGGCCGGCCTGCTGGAAGGCTCCCTTACCTTCACCGGCGGGCGTGTGAGTGTAGAATACACCTTCAACATCAACAACAATAAATTTACCTGGGAAGGCACCGCGACCAACACCGACAACCATGCCGTCATCCACCCCGACAATTTCCAGGATTTCGGCATGGAAGTTCAGGGCAACACGCTGGTGCTGACCATCCCCTGTCATGCCGTGCCGCGGGCCAACGACCAAACCGAATGGCACCTCACCACCTTCAACACCAGGAACGGCGGCGGCCGCGGGTACTGCGACGAGGTAGGCAGCGGCACTTTGCCCAAGCCCAAAGTGTATTGGGATGGTCAAACCCCGCTGACGGTCAAAGACGCTACCGATGACATCATGGACCTGACCCACAAGACCAACGGCCTGCCGTTGCCCGATGCTGACATTCTGGCCCTGCAAACGACGCTGGCCCCACGGAATGCGCCCCTCAAGATGCAACTGGCGAGTTTCCCGCCTAACGAAGACCTCTTCACCTGGCGGACAGTGTTGCGAATGAACATGTCGTTAGTGGGGCCGGGGCAGCTGCTCTGCGGGCGCGACGAAGACGGCCGCGCCGGCTTCATCGACCCCAAGACCCTTGGCCTGCAACCCGACAACGGCCTGGCAACCTTCCAAACGACCAAAGAGGGCCCAGCCTGCACCTTTGCGCCGCCCACTTTCGCCAAAGACGGCTGCATTATCGTCAGCGCCGATTTCTATCTCAAAGACAACACCACCAAAATTCAATACAAGGACCGCCTCAGCGGCGCGCTGTTGTGCTATCAGCAAAAGTAAGCCGGGGTTGACTCCCAGGCTACACCCCCAGCCGCGGTTGGGGGTGTTTTTTTTTGTTTGCCTCGCAATGGTCAAAGAGGTGCGGCTCCTCGCCAATGCAACCTCCCCTTCAAAAAGGCCCTCACCCATGCGCTGACTTCATCTTCTGCCTTGACGCCGTTGCCGCACCATGCTACCCTCAAAGCAGCCACTGCTTCCCTTTTCGAGGTGACTATGTTTTGGGATTTCGTCTTGATTTTCGTGCTCATTGCCTTGAACGGCTTCTTTGTTTCGGTGGAGTTTGCCGCCGTGGCCGCCCGTTACCACCGCATCGACGTCCTGGCACAACAGGGCTCCGGTGCGGCGCGCATTGTGCGGGTATGGCTCTCCAGCCCCGCCGAGCGTGACCGCCTGATTGCCGCCACCCAACTCGGCATCACCATCGTCAGCCTGGCCTTAGGGGCCGTGGGCGAAAAAGCCTTCGAAAGCGCGCTGGCTCCCCTCGTCCATCAAGCCGCTTTGCCGCCCGCCCTGAACTTTTTGCAAGGCATCTTGCCCAGCCTGCCCCTGTTGCTTTCGCTCACCATCGTGACCAGTTTCCATGTGGTCTTCGGCGAGCAAGTGCCCAAAGTCGCCACGCTCCGCTCACCCGAAACCTTTGCCCTGCGCGCGGCCTACCCCATGCGGCTGTTCGAGACCACTTTCCGCTGGTTTGTGGATATACTCGACTGGGCCACCCACTTCACCTTGCGGCTATTGGGCATTCCCGAAGCCGATGCCATCCACGGCCACCTCTCTGTCGAGGAGCTCAAACATCTGGTCGCAGAAACGCCCCCCGCCGATTTGCAGCCCGAAAGCAGCGAAATGCTCTCCGCCGTGCTCGACTTCGGCGAACTGCTGGTGCGCCAGGTCATGGTGCCCCACACCGACATCATCGCCGTCCAGGCCGCCACACCCTTGACCGAGGTCATTCACCTCTTCTCACGTCATGCCGTCACCAAATTCCCGGTTTACGGGGAAGACCTGGACGACATCGTGGGCATTTTGCACATCAAAGACGTCGTGCGGTTGTGGGGCAGCGAGGAATTCGATCGGCGCACAGCGGGGGAACTGGCACGCGAAGCGCTTTTCGTGCCCGAAACCCTGCCGGTCATTGCCGTGCTGCGCCGTTTTCGCGAAACCCACCGCCACATTGCCATCGTGGTGGATGAGTACGGCGGCACTGCCGGCCTGGTCACCTTAGAAGACCTGCTGGAAGAAATCGTGGGGGAAGTCAGCGACCCCTTCGACGAAACCACGCCGGAAATCCAGCCGCGCCCCGACGGCACGGCCATCGTGGACGGGCGCGCCCTGCTCGAAGAGGTCAACGAAGCCCTGGGGTTGGACCTGACCACGCCTTACTACGACACCATCGCCGGCTACGTCCTCGACAAACTGGGGCGCATTCCCGCGGTGGGTGATGTGATTGAAGAAGACGGCGTGCGCCTGACCGTGCTGGCGATGGACGGGCTGCGCGTCTCTCGCCTGAAAATCGAGCGCCTGCCAGCCGACGAAGCAAACGAAGCAGAGGAAGCGGGGGAAGACGCCGCGCAGGCCGCGTAAGGCTTCCGCCGCCCCTTGTTGAGCCTTACCCATGCGCTACGCCGAAATTGTTGTTCACGAGCCCAAAATTCAGGGCGTGTTCCACTACCACATTCCCCCGGAACTGGCCAATGCCGTGCAGCCGGGGGCTATCGTGGTTGTGCCCTTCGGCCCGCGGCAGGTGTACGGCGTGGTGCTGCGACTTCTACCCACTGCCGAGGTCCCAGAAACCAAACCAGTGCTGAGCGTGCCCGCGCCCGAAGTGACCCTCACCCCCACGCAACTGCGGCTGGCCGAGCAAATGGCTGCCGACACCCTCGCCCCGCTCTCGGCCTGCATTGCCCTGATGCTGCCGCCGGGGGCCCTGCAAACCGCCGACAACCGCTACCATCTCACCGCCGAAGCGCCTGCTGCTGACGCCCTCCCGCCCGACCTGGACGAGGCCGAGCGTCGCCTGTTGACCCTGCTGCACGCCCGCGGCCCCCTGCGCGGCCGGCAGATCGACCGCGCCCTGCCCCGGCGCAACTGGCGCCGCGCGGCTAACCGCCTGCAAAAGCGCGGCTGGCTGGAAAGCGAACCGGTGCTGCCCAGGCCCCATCTTCCCCGCAGCACCGTCCGCATGGTGCGCCTGGCCGTGTCCGCGGCGGAAGCCCTGGCCGTGCCCCCCCGCCGTCTCTCGCCGCGAGCGGCGGTTGCCCGGCGGCGGCAGCAGGTGCTCGCGGCGTTAGATTCCCAAAGCCCGCGCGAGGCCGCAGCCCTGCTCGCCGAAACCAACGCCCGCCCCGACGACCTTCGCGCCCTTGCCAGGCAGGGGCTGGTGACGCTCTACCGCGAAAGCCGACGCCGCACGCCTCTGGCCGACCTGACCGAGCCTTCCCCCGCCGCGCCGCCGGTGCTCACCCCCGCCCAGGCTGAGGCGTGGAAAACCATCCACCCGCGGCTGCACGCCGCTGCCCAGGGGGAAGCCCCCCTGCCGGTGCTGCTGCACGGTGTCACCGGAAGCGGCAAGACCGAAATTTACCTGCGCGCGGCAGCCGAAACCTTAGCCTTGGGGCGGCAGGTGGCCGTGCTGGTGCCCGAAATTGCCCTCACCCCCCAAACCGTGCAACGCTTTCGGGCGCGGTTTGGCCCCGCGGTGGGGGTGCTGCATTCCGGCCTCTCGGACGGCGAGCGCTACGACACCTGGCTGCGGGTGCGCCGCGGGGAAGTGCGCCTGCTCATCGGGCCGCGCAGCGCGCTGTTCGCACCCTTCCCCGACCTTGGCCTCATCGTGGTGGATGAATGCCACGAGGAAGCCTATTACGAGGCCGAGCGCCTGCCACATTACCACGCCCGCGAAGTGGCGCTGGCTTATGGCCGCCTGGCCCCGGCGCTGGTGCTGCTCGGCAGCGCCACCCCCGATGTCGTGACCTACGCCCGCGCCCGGCGGGGCTTCCTGACGCTGCTGGAACTGCCTGACCGCATCCTCGCCCACCGCGAAACCGTGGCTGCCCAGGTAGAAGGCCGGCAGGGTCGCTACCATCCCCTCGCCGGCGATGCCCTGGCTGCCGACCTGCCCCCCGTAGAAGTGGTGGACATGCGCGCCGAACTCCGCGCCGGCCACACCGGCATTTTCAGCCGCCCTCTGCTGACGGCGCTGGAAGCCACCCTCCGTCGCGGCGAGCAGGCCATTCTCTTCCTCAATCGGCGCGGCAGCGCGACCTACGTCTTTTGCCGCGATTGCGGCCACGTCTTCCGCTGCCCCCGCTGCGACCTCCCCCTCACGCACCACCGCAGCAACGACGCCTTAGTGTGCCACCACTGCGGCTACCGGCGGAAGATGCCCCAAACCTGCCCGGTGTGCGGCAGCAAGCGGGTGCGGCCTTACGGCGCCGGCACCGAGCGGGTGGAAGCCGAAGTGCAGCGGCATTTTCCCCACGCGCGCACCCTGCGTTGGGATGTAGATGCCGTGCGCGCCGCGGGCGGCCACGAGGCCATTCTCAGCCATTTCGTCGCCCGTCGCGCCGACATCCTCATCGGCACCCAGATGCTCGCCAAAGGGCTCGATTTGCCTTATGTCACTTTAGTGGGCATCGTGCTGGCCGACGTTGGGCTGACCCTGCCCGATTACCGCGCCGCGGAGCGGGGCTTCCAGGTGCTCACCCAGGTGGCCGGGCGGGCAGGGCGCAGCCCGTTAGGCGGCAAGGTCGTGTTACAAACCTACATGCCCCAACATTATGCCATCCGGGCCGCGGCCCGGCATGACTTTCTGGGCTTTTACCGCCAGGAACTGGCCTACCGGCGCAAACTGGGCTACCCCCCTTATACCCATCTGGCGCGGCTGGTTCACCAGGGGTGGTCAGCCGAACGGGCCGAAGAAGAAGCCCACCGCATGGCCCAGCGGGTGCGCGCCTGGCTGCGGGAAGGGCGGCATCCGGCCACGCAAATCATCGGCCCGGCACCATGTTTCTATGCCCGCCTGCGGGGGCGCTATTGCTGGCACCTGCTGCTACGCGGCCCCGACCCCGCCGCGATTTTGCGCGACCGCCGCCTGGGCGATTGGGACCTGGCCCTCGACCCGCCTTCTTTGCTCTAATCTCTGCCGGGGAAAACCCAACCGGCCCAGGGGCAGATAGGCTGGCCGTTAAACGACGACGCCCCTCACCATGCGGTGGGGGCGGCTGTCGTGCCACCTATGCGGCCTGTTTGCGGGCCTTTTTCGGCTTCGGGCGGGTTTTGCCGTGCGAGCCACGCCAGATTTTGCCGCGGCGGGTGCGGCGGTCGCCTTTGCCCATGAGCACACCTCCTTGAAGCATCGGGGGAGTGATTGGGAAACATGCGAAGGGGCAACGCAATGTTGCCCCTCACGGTCAGGTGGAGATGGCGGGAATCGAACCCGCGTCCGAAGAAGTCGGCCCTCGGATGTC
>CAYYRG010000064.1:0-8187 GCA_964474015.1 uncultured Anaerolineaceae bacterium
GTGCATCTGGGAGCATGTAAATGCCGTAGAGGTCTCGCCGCTTCGTTGTTGAGAAGCGCCCAAAGCGGGGCTGATTTCGGCAGTCGCTGGAAGGCTGTGCGAGCAGCCCGTTCCCCCTATTTCACTGTGACGGGAATGCCTGCGACCATCAATAACACTTCATCGGCTTCGGCAGCCAGGCGTCGGTTAGCCCACCCCAACAGGTCGCGATAGAGCCGCCCCAGGGGCGAAGGGGGCACCAGCCCCCATCCCACTTCGTTGGAGACGACAATCCATCCCAGGGGCAGGTGGTGGTAAGCGTGGAGCAAGGCATTGATTTCGTCTTCCACGGCGCGACGGGCGGCTTCTTGGGCGGCCAGCGTCGCAGGGTTGCTTTCCCCAATAGCAGCCAGCAAAACGTTGCTTACCAGCAGGGTCAGATCGTCGAGCAAGAGCACCTCAGCGCGCGGCAGGTTGGCTTCCAGGGCAGGCCCCACCCCTTGCGGGAGCTCGCGCGTTTCCCACTGTGGGGGGCGCTCAGCCCGATGGCGGGCGATGCGCGCCGCCATTTCGGCATCGCCTGCCGTGGCCGTGGCGACGAAAACCACCCGCTGCGCCCGCTGGCGCGCCAGAGCGAGCGCGTGCGATGATTTGCCGCTGCGCGCACCGCCTAAAATCAATGTCAGAGTTCGTGTGGCCGGCATCGTAACCTCAGATCACCCCATCCAGGCAGCCAGCAAAGCCGCCGCGACGAGGGTTGCGCTTTCGGTCAGTTCGGCCAAGGCCCCGTAAACGTCGCCTGTGAGGCCAGGAATGCGCCGGGAAGCCCAGCGCGCCGTGAGCCAGCCTGTCAGCGCGCCTGCAACCATGGCCGCCCACAAACGCGCCTCAGGCCAGAGTGTCGCCACCGCGAGGGTTGCGGCGCTGGCGGCCCACCATGAGAGCCGCGTGACCTGTTCGTGCCACATCCCTCCCAGGCCGTGGGGGCGGGCATAGGGGAAGTGCGCCATTGCGGTGGTGAGTGCCCAGCGGCCTGTGGCGGCGGCCAGCACCACCGCCGCGCCGGGGGCTGTTTGCAGGGCGGCATATTTGATCAGCAAAATCAACCCTGCTGCCAGCACGCCGAAAGCACCCACACGCTCATCGCGCATGATTTCCAGCCGCTGGGCGGGGGCTTGGCCGCCGAGCAGGCCATCGGCGGCGTCCATCAGGCCATCCAGGTGCAGGCCGCCGGTGAGGGCGACCCAGGCCACCAGGGCCAGCGCCGCGGCCAGGGCAGGTGAAGCGCCCAGCGCAAAAGCCGCCGCTCGCGTGCCAATCACTCCCAACCCCACCAGCGCCCCTACGAGGGGGAAAAGCGCCGCCGCGCAGCCCAGGTCTTCCGGCGCGGCGGCTTCCCACCGCCCCCAGGGCAGCACGGTCAGGAAGCGCACCGCCGCGCCCCAACCGCGGGCCAGGCGTCGCCACGTTGCCATCATGCGGCGACCTTTTCGGCGACCCCGGCTTCGCTGAAGGTCGCCATCTCGGCGTGCAGGCGCACCGCGGCTTCCACCAGCGGCAGCGCGAGGGCTGCCCCGCTGCCTTCACCCAAACGCAAGCCTAACCGCAAAAGTGGTTCCAGGCCCAGGAAGCCCAACATCTGGCCGTGGCCTTGCTCTGCGGAAAGGTGGGCGGCAATTAGATAGCCGCGGATGTCGGGGGCGAGGGCTGCGGCGAGCATCGCGGCGGCGGTGGCGATGAAGCCGTCCAGCAAAATGGGCACCCGGCGCTGCGCCGCGGCCAGCATGGCCCCCGCCATGCCGCCGATTTCAAAGCCGCCGACCTGTTGCAGGACCCCAATCGGGTCGGTAGGGGAAACGGCCGCGCGCGCCAGGGCGCGCTGCACGACCGTGGCCTTGTGCTGACGCCCCGCCTCATCCACGCCGGTGCCGTGGCCTACGATGGTCTCTGGCGGGAAGCCGCCGAGCGCACAGGCCACCGCGGCAGCCGCGGTCGTATTCCCAATGCCCATCTCGCCCAGCACGAGAATGTCCAGCCCTTCCTCGGCCTCTTCGGCGACGACGTCAGCCCCGGCTTCCAGGGCAGCCCACGCCTGCTCGCGACTCATGGCCGGCTCGCGGGCGATGTTGCCCGTGCCGGGGGCAATTTTGCGTTCCAGCAGGTTGGGGGCGGGCGGCAGGTCGGCTGCCACGCCGATATCGACCACCTTGAGGCGGCTGTGGGTGAAGCGGGAAAGCACGCTGATGGCCGCCCCGCCGCGCACGAAGTTGAGCACCATTTGCGCCGTCACTTCGGCAGGGTAGGCACTGACGCCTTCTGCCGTGACGCCGTGGTCGGCAGCGAACACCAGCACGGCCTTGTGATTGAGGCGCGGCGTTACTTTGCCTGTCATCGCTGCCAGGCGGATGGCGAGGTCTTCCAGCCGTCCGAGGCTGCCCGCGGGCTTGGTGAGCTGCGCCTGGCGGGCGCGCGCGGCCTCGGCTGCTGCTTCGTCAAGGGGGGGAATGGCAAATTTTGGAGTGAAGGCGTGGTCGGTCATCGGGAACCCTCCGTCAAATCGGGTCGTGGGTTTTTTCGGCAGGCTCAGGCACGGCAGGGGTGGGCTTGAGATACACCACCGGCCTGCCGTCGCCGTTACGCCAGATTTCCACGGGCGTGCCATAAACCTGCCACACGGCTTCGGCGGTCAGCACTTCGGCGGGCGGGCCCACGCGCACGATCTGCCCCTCGGCAAACAGCGCCAGCCGGTCGGCAAAGCGCGAGGCCAGGTTAAGGTCGTGGACGACCATCAGCACGGCCATGCGGCGGGCGCGACTCAAGCGGCGCACCAGGCCCAAAATGTTGGCCTGGTGCCGCAGGTCAAGATGGGCGGTGGGTTCGTCCAGCAGCAGGATGGGTGTTTCCTGTGCCAGGGCGCGCGCCAGGAGCACACGCTGCTGTTCGCCGCCGGAAAGATGCCCCAGAGGCCGCTCGGCGAGGGAAAGCAGATCGGTTTGGGCCAGGGCGCGCTCGACCGCGGCGCGGTCGCTTTCCCCTAAAGCGCCCAGCCATGAGAGGTAGGCCGTGCGTCCCAGGGCTACGGCCTGCCGCACGGTGAACATGGGGGGCAGGTGGTGGGCTTGCGGCACAACGGCCACCAGGCGGGCGCGCTCGCGCGGCGGCAAATGTAGCAGGTCTGTGCCTTCCCATTGCACCGCGCCGCGTTGGGGGCGCAACACCCCGCTGATCACCCGCACCAGCGTGCTCTTGCCCGCGCCGTTAGGGCCGGCCAGCGCCACGACTTCGCCGCGCGCCACTTCCAGGCTCACGTGGCGCAGAATTTCCTGCTTGCCATACCCGGCGACCACATCGCGAATTTGTAAACTCATGGCAGCATGACCTCGTGTGTCGGGAAGCCCGCCGTGTTCATTTTTTGGCGCGTTGCAGCACCCAGAGGAAGAACGGCGCGCCGAAGAGCGCGGTGACAATGCCTACGGGCAGTGTGCGGGGGGCCAGGAGGGTGCGCGCCAGCAGGTCGGAAAGCAACAGCACGCTGGCGCCGCCGAGGAGGGAAAGCGGAATGAGCCGGCGGTAGTCTTCGCCCCAGAGCAGCCGCGCAATATGAGGCACGACCAGCCCCACAAAGCCGATAATGCCTGCAAAGGCCACCGCGGCTGCGGTGACCAGCGAGGCCGCGCCCAGCACCAGCAATTTGGCCTGGCCGGCGTTCAGGCCGAGCTGCCGGGCCTGATCTTCCCCAAATTGGAGGACGTTGAGGGCATGCCCCGAGGTCAGCAAGATGGCTTCTCCCACCAGCCAGTAAGGCAAGATGGCCACGACAGGCTTCCAGCCGGTGAGCGGCGCGCCGCCGAGCAGGTAAACGATGGCGCGCTGGAGCGTGCCTTGCGATTGAAGCATGAGAAACGACGTGAGCGCCGATGCCAGCGCGCCCAACGCCACCCCCGCGAGGATGAGCGTCGAGGTCGGCACATAGCCATCCACTCGCGCCAGTGCATACACTAACGCTACCGTGAGCAGTGCCCCCACGAATGCCGCCCCAGGGATGAGGAAGCCCCCTGCGGTCAGGCTTTCCCCCTGGAGGGCGATGGCGACCACAGCACCCAGCCCTGCCCCCGAAGCCACGCCCAGCAGGTAAGGGTCGGCCAGCGGGTTGCGGAACACGCCCTGATAGGCCGCACCGCTGCTGCCTAAGGCTGCGCCGGTGAGCAGCACCAGCGCGGTGTGCGGCAGACGCAGTTTGAACACAATCACGGCCATGAAGGCGGGCACATCGGCGGGCAAAGCCGTTCCCCGCACACCAGACCACAGCAGGCGCGCCAGATCGCGCAGCGGAATGCTTACCGAGCCGACCGCTACACTGAGCGCCATCGCACATGCAAGGACGCCCAGGTTAAGGAAAAGGGCACGCTTGAAAGAAGAGAAATGCATAGGAAAACACTGCAGGGGCAGGGCTTTTCCCCCGCCCCTGCACCAGCATCGGCTACGGCTTGCACACCGCGCCCACCAGGTTCTGTTCCAGGTGTTGGGTCAGATCCTGGGCGCAGAACACATCGGGGTGCAGCATCACTGCGAGGGTTTCCAGGCCATCGATCAGCCGCGGGCCGGGAACGCTCAGCAAGCTGGGGTCGAAGGGATAGACTTTGCCATCCTTGACGGCTTTGATCTCGCCCCAACCGGCCCGCTTGGCAACGCTCTCAGGGGTCACGCCATAGGGCGCGTCGGCCAGCAGGATGATGTCGGGGTTTTGTTTCACCAGTTCCTCGGTGCTGATTTGCGCCCAGGGTTTGTCGAGCACGTCGCCCACGTTCTTGCCCTTGGCCATCTGGATGAGGGTGGAGATGAAAGTGCCAGGGCCGGCGGTGTAGGGGTTGGCTGGGTCGGTGGCGTCCAGTTCGTAGAACACCAGCGGCTCGTCGGTGACGTCTTTGAGGGCGTCTTCAACAGCCTGCACGCGTTCTTGCAACTGGGCGATGAGCTTTTCGGCTTCTTTTTCGTGGCCGGTGATTTTTGCCAGCGTGCGCAGGCTGGCGTAGAGGTCATCCAGGGTTTTGGGGTTGGCGACCCAGAAAACGGTCAGGCCGGCATCTTGCATTTGCTTGACCTTGTCAGGAGAGATGATTTCGGCAGCAATCACCAGGTCAGGCTTTTGGGCAACGATGGCCTCGAGAGGGAAGTTTCCCCACAGGCTGCCCACACTGGGCAGTTTGGCTGCGGCGTCGGGGTATTTGGAATTGTCGTCGCGCGCCACCACCTGCTTTCCGGCCCCAATGGCGAACAGGCTTTCGGTGATGGAAGGCGCGAGAGAAACAATGCGCTTGGGCGGGGCCTGGAGGGTGATGGTGTTGCCCAGGTCGTCTTTCACCACGATGGGCTTTGGCGTGGGCGTTGGCGGAATGGGCGTTGCCGTCGGAGGCAGCGGTGTGGGGGAGGGCGGCGCCTGGGTGGGCGCGGCGGTCGGCTGGGGGGTGGGGGTAGCCGCCTGGCCGCACGCAGCCAGCAGCATGGCGACGACAGCCACCAACAACACGAGGGAAGAAATCTTGCGGGACACGAGCACCTCCTTGAAACAATGAAGATTGGGGTGAGTGCCCGCGGGAGGGAGAAACAAAAACCCCTGCCCGTCGGACAGGGGTGAGGGGGAAACACAGCACGCCAATGGCGTTTGCGCTCCCACTCCCTTCCGCGAGGGCGTGGAAACCGGTCAAGGCGGGCGACCTGGCTTCCCGCCGTCTTGGCAGCGGGTCACAGTTGCGGGACAGCGCCGGACTTTCACCGGCTTCGCCTTTCAGCCTGCCCATCCGGGGGTACAGGCACCTTGACCGATAAGTGCTTTTATTGTATCAGAACAAGCCTGACCATGGGCAGATTTCGCGCGACATTTTCGGGACGACGAGGGACTTCCCTAACAACGTTTGTGCTTTCTTGCCCATTGCGATAACTTGTGGGCAGGCTTCAGACAGGAGAGAGGGGCAGCAGCAAGCCCTTGCGCCAACACGAGTGCTCCCAACGAAGCCACGAAGCCCACTGGCTGCGCGGTGCATTCACCTTACCTTGTGGTATGATGAAACAAAAGCCTGGATTTTTGCACAGATGTTCCGCGTTGTGAGGCGAGAAGTGATGGAAACCTCCCTGTTGGCCGAGCGTTATGAGATTCAGCACCTGTTAGGGCGGGGGGGGATGGCTTACGTTTATTACGCCCGGGACCGGGTGTTGGGGCGCGCGGTGGCGGTCAAAATTTTGCGAGAAGAATACGCTCGCGACGAGCGCTTCCGTGCTCGCTTTCGCCAGGAAGCCACCGCCGCGGCCCGTTTGAGCCATCCCAATATCGTCACGGTGTACGACTTTGGCTACGCCGAAGACCGGTTGTTCATTGTGATGGAATACGTGCCCGGCGAAACGCTGCGGCAGATCATCGACGCCCGCGCCCCGTTGCCCCCCGAAGAAGCCCTTAGCCTGATGGTGCAGGCCTGCGCCGGCCTGGGATACGTGCATCGGCTGGGGTTGGTGCATTGCGATGTCAAGCCGCAAAACTTCCTCGTTACCCCTGATGGGCGGCTCAAAATCACCGACTTCGGCATCGCACGCGCCTGGGCTGGGATGCAGGAAGCCGAACAGGCCGCGGCGACGGTGGTGTGGGGCTCGCCGCAATACTTCTCGCCCGAGCAGGCCGCCGGAAAGCCGCCCATCCCCGCCTCGGATGTCTACGCCCTGGGCGTGGTGCTCTACGAGATGCTCACCCGCCGCCTGCCCTTTCTGGCCGACGACCCGCAGGAACTCGCGCGCCTGCATCGGGAAGCCCCCCCGGTGCCGCCGCGTACTTACGTCCCTGACCTCCCGCCCGCGCTGGAAGCGGTGCTGCTGAAGGTGCTTTCCAAAGAGCCTTCTGCCCGCTATCGCACCGCCGACCAGTTTGGACGGGTGTTGCTCCATCTGGCCGAAACGCTGCCCGCCGCCGAGGAAACCGCCCCCACCGTCGCTCCCTCCGTCAGCACCGCCGCGCCGCCCCCCGCCCCCGAACCGCCTCCGTCGCAAAACACGCGCCCGCGCGATCCGCTGGTGGTGGACTGGCTCACCGTGGCCCTGGCCCTGCTGGCGTTGGTCGCCGTGGGCGGGCTGATCCCTCTCTGGGTGTGGGTTTACCTGGCTTACCACGGTCTCCGATAGCCTTATGCTATAATTGCGCCTGCTATGAAGCCCCTCTTTGCGCCTTCCATTCTCTCGGCAGACTTTACCCGCCTGGGTGAGCAAATCGACGCCGCCGTGGCGGCAGGCGCCGACTGGCTGCACATCGACGTCATGGACGGGCATTTCGTGCCCAACCTGACCTTAGGCACGGCCATCGTCGCTGCGGCTCGCCGCGCCACCGATCGCCTGCTTGACGTGCACCTGATGGTCGAACGTCCCGAGCCGCTGCTGGAAGCCTTTGCCCGCGCCGGCGCTGACCTGCTCACGGTGCATGTGGAAGCCACCCCCCACATCCACCGCGCCCTGCAACAGATCCACGCCTTGGGCTGCAAAGCGGGGGTGGCGCTCAACCCCGGCACGCCAGCCGAGGCTGTTTTCCCCATACTGCATCTGGCCGATCTGGTGCTGGTGATGTCGGTCAACCCCGGCTTTTCGGGGCAGGCTTTCTTGCCCGAAGTGCTGCCCAAAGTGCGCGCCCTGCGCGCCCGGTTGGATGAACAGCACCCCGAAGCGCACCTTGAAATTGACGGCGGCATTAACCCCAAAACACTGCCCCTGGCGCGTGCCGCTGGCGCGGACGTCTTCGTGGCCGCCAGTGCCATCTTCCGCCATCCGGAAGGCATTGCCGCTGGTCTGGCCGCGCTGCAAAAGGCTGCCGCTTAACGCGAAAAATCACGGCCAGGCCGTGATTTTCTCGCCGGACGACCGAATAAAAGCAGTTGCTTACCCCTTGGTCTTTACCATTGTCCGCAGGCAGCGGGTGCACACCGTCTTCCGCACCTTGCGCCCGTTTTCCCACAGCGTCACTTTGTGCAGGTTGGGGCGGAACGCGCGGGGCGTGGATTTCTTCGACCAGGGGCGATTCCGTCCGAAAGTTGTCGTTTTGCCACAAATTTCGCACTTCGCCATGATGCCCATCCTTGTTCACCGGGATTGCTCACACGTAAAAAGCCATGCGGTCTCCGCAGGGCGCGCGCAATCTTACCACAAACCGCGCCTGGAAGCAACGTTTTGGGTTTAACG
>CAYYRG010000065.1:0-7922 GCA_964474015.1 uncultured Anaerolineaceae bacterium
GTGGTATAATCGGCTTGCCGTGCAAGCGGCGGATTTTGGCAGTCAAGGAGAGGAATGATGGCGAAGTCTCGTCGGCGTTCGGCCACGCGGCGGCCTCTGCGCCGCCCGGTGAGCAGCACCACCGAGTTCAACCCCGATTACAGCTACATCAAGCAAGACCTGCGGCGCATTGCGGTGCTGGCTGTATCGTTCGTGACCGCGCTGGTTGCGCTTTCCTTTGTGATTCGTTAGCAGGCCGTGTCGCAAGCGCGGCGGGGGCGGCGCGCGCGACGAAGGCACGGTATCGCCGCACGCAGGTGTGGAAGAGGGCGCTCAGGCAGCGCCCTTCGCCGCGTTGGGGGCAATTTGCCGAATCGCGGCGCGCTTCCTTGCTTTCCTTTCTGCTCGCGTTTATAATATGCTTTCGCTTTGTGTCTTAAACACACCGGCCCTCCCGGCACAAGGGGAAATGGACACCAGATTTTTTCCTGCAGGAGAGTATGCACATGGCGGCACTGCCCACCAAGTCCTACGCCCGGATCGACGTCAAACTGCCTTTGCCCGACCTGATCGAAATTCAACTGGCCTCTTTTGAGCGGTTGGTCACGGAACGCCTGGCCGACCTGTTCGACGAAATCACCCCCATCGAATCTTATAACAAAGGAATGCGGCTTTACTTCCCCAGCCGCACGCCGGAAGCCAAACAGTGGGGGCTGCGTTACTGGTTTGGCGAGCCCAAGCACACCGTCGAGGAATGCGTGGAGCGCGACCTGACCTATGCTCGCCCCTTGTGGGTTTCGGTGCTCCTGGCCGGGCCGGAAGTGCCGGAACCGGTGAAGCAGGATATTTTCCTGGGTGACTTCCCGTGGATGACTTCCAAGGGGACGTTCATCATCAACGGCACCGAGCGCGTCGTGGTTTCCCAGCTGATTCGCTCGCCTGGGGTGTATTTCGAGGCGCTCATCGACCGCGCCACCGGCCGCCCGCTGGCAAAGTCGAAACTCATTCCCGACCGCGGCGTGTGGATGGAATTCGAAACCCGTAAGAGCGATTACCTCATCCTCAAGTTCAACCGCCGCCGCACCGTCCCGGTGACCATTTTGTTGCGCGCTCTGGCGGCGGTGGATGACGGCCTTTCGGACTCCCCCATCAAGGAAGGCACCGACGAGGAAATTCTTTCCCTCTTCGCCGAGGTTGATACCAACCCCGACCGAATGTTCATTGCCTCGACCCTGCGGCAGGAGCCGGAATGGGAGACCGCGAGCAGCCTTTCGATTGCCGAGCAGGCGCTGATTGAGTTCTTCAAGCGGGTGCGCCCCGGCGACCCGGCGACGCTGGAGAACGCCCGCGAGTTCCTGGAAACGCAACTGTTCAACCAGCGTTATTACGACCTCGCCCGCGTGGGCCGCTACAAGATGAACCAAAAACTCGGCCTGCACGGCGTTGTGCCGCTGGACCACCGCTCGCTTACCAAGTGGGATATCGTGCGGTTATTGCGGCGCATCATTGCCATCAATAACGGCGAAGATTCCCCCGACGACATGGACCACTTAGGCAACCGCCGGGTGAAGACGGTGGGCGAACTGGTGCAAAACAAACTGCGCATTGGGATGCGCCGCATGGAGCGCGTCATTAAAGAGCGCATGTCGATTCGCGACCAGGAGCAGGTGACCCCCGCCACGCTGATCAACATTCGCCCGGTGGTGGCGGCCCTGCGGGAATTCTTCGGCTCCAGCCAGCTTTCTCAATTCATGGACCAGACCAACCCGCTGGCCGAACTGCGCCACAAGCGCACCCTCTCGGCGCTGGGCCCCGGCGGCCTGCGCCGTGAGCGCGCCGGCTTCGATGTCCGCGACGTCCACCATTCTCACTATGGCCGCATTTGCCCCATCGAAACGCCGGAAGGCCCGAACATTGGCCTGATTGGTCGTTTGGCAACCTACGCCCGCGTCAACGAATTTGGCTTCATTGAGTCGCCTTACCGCCGGGTGTATAGCGCCTTGCCGGCCAACAGCCCCTACATGGTCAACCGCCAGTTGCGGGAAGACGTCAAAGACCCCGAAACCGGCGAGGTGCTCTTCGAGGCGGGTACCCGCCTGACCAAACAGCAGGCCCGCGACCTGGCCGAGCGCCTGGGCGAAACCGAAGTGAAGGTGGTGCCCTTCGTCTCGGATGATGTGGACTACCTGACCGCCGACGTCGACGACAACCACTACATTGCCCAGGCCAACGCACCGCTGAACGAGTACGGCGAATTTCTGGCCGACGACGTCGTGTGTCGCTATCACTCGGGCTTCCAGTTCACCGAGCCGATCAACATCACCTATATGGATGTGGCCCCGCAGCAACTGGTGGGCATGAGCGCGGCGATGATTCCTTTCCTGGAACACGACGACGCCAGCCGCGCCTTGATGGGTTCCAACATGCAGGCGCAGGCCGTGCCGCTGATGCGCCCTGAAGTGCCCCTGGTTTCCACCGGCATGGAAGCCTTTGCGGCGCGCGATTCCGGCCAGTTGGTGATTGCCGAGGAAGCCGGGGAAGTGGTGGCCGTGACGGGTGAGCACATTGTGGTGCGCACCGATGATGGCTCGCTGCACGAATATCAACTGCGGCGCTTCCAGCGTTCCAACCAGAGCACCTGCATCGATCAGAGGCCGGCAGTGGTTAAAGGGCAGCGGGTGGAGCGGGGCGATGTGCTGGCCGACTCTTCGGCTACCCAGGACGGCGTGCTGGCGTTGGGGCAGAACGCGGTGGTGGCTTTCCTCTCATGGGAAGGCGGCAACTTCGAAGACGCGGTGCTGATTTCCGAGCGCCTGGTACAGGACGACTTCTTCTCTTCGGTGCACATCGAAAAATACGAAACCGAGGCGCGCGATACCCGCCTGGGGCCGGAAGAAATCACCCGCGACATCCCCAACGTTGGCGGCGATGCCCTGCGCGACCTGGACGAGGACGGCATCATTCGCGTGGGCGCCCAGGTGGGCCCGGGCGACATTTTGGTCGGCAAAGTCACCCCGAAGGGCGAAAAGGAACTCACGCCCGAAGAGCGCCTGCTGCGCGCGATCTTTGGCGAAAAGGCGCGCGACGTCAAAGACACCTCGCTGCGGATGCCCCACGGCGAGCGCGGCACGGTCATCGACGTCAAGGTCTTCACGCGGGAAGACAACCACGACCTGCCCGCCGGCGTGGAAAAGATGGTGCGCGTGTCGGTGGCGCAGCGTCGTAAACTGACTGCGGGCGACAAAATTGCTGGCCGCCACGGGAACAAAGGCGTGATTTCCAAGGTCGTGCCGGTGGAAGACATGCCTTTCCTTGAAGACGGCACCCCTGTGGACATCATCCTCAACCCCTTGGGCGTGCCAGGGCGAATGAACATCGGTCAGGTGCTGGAGGTGCATTTGGGGTGGGCGGCCAAGCAACTGGGCTTCCGGGCGGTGGTGCCGGTGTTCGATAGCGCCACCGAGGCCGAGGTGGAGGCCGAACTGGTGCGGGCCTGGATGATCAACCACGCCTGGAAGGAAATTACCGAGCGTGCCTGGCAGTGGGTGAAGAAAGAGGGCTACGAGCCGGAAGACCTGCGCAGCGATGGCGAGGTGCGTTCCCTCTACCTGGAGCAATGGCTGGGCGAGAAAGGCTACGACGTCTACCGCCTGGCGGATGACGAAACCTATGCCCGCCGCTCGGTGTTGCGTGAATGGCTGCGCGAAAAGGGGTACGACCCCGACAAGATTTTGGCCTTCGAAGACATGAAAATTGCCGTGAGCGAGCGCGAGGCGCAGGACGCGCGCGCGGTGGAAGCCGGTCTGCGCCTGTGGCTGGAAAGCCTGGGCTACGACGCCGCCGATGTGCCCGCGGAAGCGCTGCGGCAAAAGGCTGCCGAGGCCTCGCTGGAAACCGGCCAACCCGTGCCCACCTTAGGCAAGCAAATCGTGCGTGATGGCCTTACCGGCGAGCCTTACGACCGCCCGGTGACCGTGGGCGTAATGACGATCCTCAAACTGCACCACCTGGTGGAAGACAAGGTGCATGCGCGCTCCACCGGGCCTTACAGCCTGGTCACGCAGCAGCCGCTGGGCGGTAAAGCGCAATTCGGCGGCCAGCGCTTTGGTGAAATGGAAGTGTGGGCGCTGGAAGCCTACGGCGCGGCTTATACCTTGCAAGAGATGCTCACCGTGAAGTCCGACGATGTGCAGGGGCGCGTCAAGACCTATGAGGCCATCGTCAAGGGTGAGCCTATCGAAGAGCCTGGGCTGCCGGCTTCTTTTAAGGTGCTGGTGAAAGAGTTGCAGAGCCTGGGCCTGGCGGTGGAAGCCATCACCCCCGAGGGGGTGGAGAAATTTGGCAAGGAATCGGCCAGGCCGAAAGTGCCCAAGGTCAAGGTGGGCCTCCTGGGCCTGGGCGAAGATTTGTGAGCCGATGAGGGCGCAGCGGGCGGCCTGGCGGCAGGGGAAAGCGCGCCGTGCGCAGATTTTCTTGACGCGCGTTTGGCCGCATGGTACAATCGTGCCCTGCTGCGTAAGGTTCTTTGTGTCCTTTCGCGCCTGTTGCGGCAGGCGCTCCGTGGAGGCCATCGCATGATGATGGCCTTCGTTTACGCAAGTTGAGATGTGCAAGTCGAGAGGCAACATTGTTTTCGGGAGGCAGAAGTGCCAACAATCAATCAATTAGTTCGTAAAGGCCGCAAGCCGAAGAAGACCAAGAGCAAGGCGCCTGCTTTGCAGTATATCTACAACTCGATGAAGCAGCGCCGCCTGCGGGTGCCGAAGGGCGCGCCGCAGAAGCGCGGGGTGTGCACGGTGGTGCGTACCATGACCCCGAAAAAGCCGAACTCGGCGCTCCGCAAAATCGCCCGTGTGCGCCTGACCAACGGGATCGAGGTCACGGCTTACATTCCGGGCGAAGGCCACAACCTGCAAGAGCACTCGGTGGTGCTGGTGCGCGGCGGGCGTGTGAAAGACCTTCCGGGTGTGCGCTACCACATTGTGCGCGGCACCCTCGACGCTACCGGCGTGGAAAACCGTCGCCGCGCGCGTTCCAAGTACGGTACCCGCAAGCCCAAAGAGTAAATCCGTTTTCATTCCATTGGCCGGCGTTGAGCGCCGGCTGGCGTGTTGGAGAGTGTTATGCCCCGACGATACCGACCTGAGCGGCGGCTGGTCCCGCCCGACCCCAAATACGGCAGTGTGAAAGTGCAGTCCTTCATCAACCGCGTGATGCGCGGCGGGAAGAAGAGCGTGGCTGCACGGCAGGTGTACAAGGCCTTTGAGATTATCGAAGAGAAGACCGGCAAGCCCGGCCTTGAGGTTTTCGAGCAGGCGCTGAAAAACGCCTCGCCCATCATGGAAGTGCGCCCTCGCCGGGTGGGCGGCGCGACCTACCAGGTGCCGATGGAGGTACCTCCTCGCCGCCAGTTTGCTCTGGCCTGCCGCTGGATTTTGGCGGCCGCCCGGGCGCGTTCCGGCAAGTCGTTTGCCGAGAAACTGGCCGCTGAGCTGATGGATGCAGCCAACAACCAGGGCTCTGCTGTGCGTAAGCGCGAGGAGACCCATCGCATGGCCGAGGCCAACCGCGCTTTCTCCCATTTCCGCGTTTGAGCGCGGTTTGCACGACCGATGAGCGCCGCTGGCTTACCCTTTGGGTGACAACCGCAGATTGCGCAGATTCTCAGAGCATCTCTTGGCCTGCGAAATCTGCGGTTCTTTTGGCCTCTTCGGCGAATACAGGTGATTCATGCCACGGAAGTTTCCTTTAGAGAAGTATCGTAATATCGGGATTATCGCCCACATCGACGCCGGTAAGACCACGACGACCGAGCGTATCTTGTTCTATACCGGTAAAACTTACCGGTTGGGCTCGGTGGACGAGGGGAATACCGTCACCGACTGGATGGAGCAAGAGCGCGAGCGGGGCATTACCATCGTCTCCGCGGCGGTGAGCGCCGAGTGGAAGGGCTATCAGATCAACATCATCGACACGCCCGGCCACATCGACTTCACCGCCGAGGTGCAGCGCTCGCTGCGCGTGCTCGATGGCGGCATCGTGGTGTTCGACGCGGTGCAGGGCGTGGAACCCCAAAGCGAAACGGTGTGGCGCCAGGCCGACCGTTACGGCGTGCCGCGCATTTGCTTTGTGAACAAGATGGACCGGGTGGGCGCGTCGTATGAGCGTTCCATCGAGAGCATCCGTGAGCGGCTGGGCGCCAACCCGGTGGCCGTGCAGGTGCCCATCGGCAGCGAAGCGGACTTCCGTGGTGTGGTGGACCTGTTCACCAGGCAGGCCATCGTGTGGGTGGACGACCTCGGCAAAGAGCCGAAAATCACCGAGGTGCCCGCTGAGCTGCGCGACGAGGTGGAAGCGGCCCGCGAGCGCATGGTCGAGCAAATTGCCGAAACCGACGATGACCTCACCATGAAGTACCTGGAAGGTGAGGAAATCACCGTCGAGGAACTGAAAGCCGCTTTGCGGCGGGCGACCATCCGCGGCGAACTGACGCCCGTTTATTGCGGCAGCTCGCTCAAGAACAAAGGCGTGCAGCCCTTGCTCGATGCCGTGGTGGACTTCCTGCCTTCCCCGCTGGATATTGCCGAGGTGCATGGCATTGACCCCCGCACCGACGAGGAAGTCACCCGCCCGCCGAGCGACGATGCCCCGCTGGCTGCGCTGGTCTTCAAAATTGTCACCGACCCCTACGTCGGGCGGCTGGCCTACTTCCGGGTGTATTCCGGCAAGATTACCCAGGGCTCGCAGGTTTACAACGCCACGCGCCGCAAGCGCGAGCGCATTGGCCGCCTGTTGCGCATGTATGCCGACCGGCGTGAAGATGTCACCGAGGTGCTGGCGGGCGATATTGGCGCGGTGCTGGGGCTGAAAAATTCCTTCACCGGCGACACGCTCTGCGACATGGCCAACCCCATCGTGCTGGAAAGCATCTCGTTCCCTGAGCCGGTGATTTCCATTGCGATCGAGCCGAAGAGCACCGCCGACCAGGACAAACTTTCCCAGGCGCTGCATAAACTGGCCGAGGAAGACCCGACCTTCCGCGTGCGTACCGACGAGCAAACCGGCCAAACCATCGTCTCGGGCATGGGCGAATTGCACCTGGAAATCTTGATTGACCGCCTGAAGCGTGAGTTCAACGTCAAGGCCAATGTCGGCCGGCCGCGGGTGGCCTATCGGGAATCCATCACCCGCCCTGTGCCCAAGGTGGAAGGCCGCTTTGTGAAGCAGACCGGCGGGCGCGGCCAATACGGGCATGTGGTGATTTCCATGGAGCCAGCCGAGCCGGGCTCTGGCATCCTTTTTGAGGATGCCATCGTGGGCGGCGCGATTCCCAAGGAATTCATTCCGGCGGTCGAGAAAGGCATTCGGGAAGCCGCTGACGCCGGGGTGGTGGCGGGCTATCCTGTGACCGACGTCAAGGTGCGCCTGTACGACGGCTCGTATCACGAAGTGGATTCCAGCGAAATGGCCTTCAAGGTGGCGGCCACGATGGCCTTCCGTGAAGGCGTCAAACGCGGCAAACCCGTGCTGCTGGAGCCCATCATGAAAGTGGAAGTGGTGGTGCCGGAAGAGTATATTGGCGATGTGATGGGGCAGCTTTCCTCGCGCCGCGGCGAAATTCAGGGTATGGAGCAGCGTGCCGGCAACACTCGCGCCGTGCGGGCAATGGTGCCGCTGGCCGAAATGTTTGGCTATGCCACCCAACTTCGCTCCATTACGCAAGGCCGTGGCGCCTTTACGATGGAATTCGACCACTACGCGCCCGTCCCTGACAATGTCGCCAGGGCAATTATCGCAGGCGAGACGGTTTAGCCTGCGCTGTTTTTTGCAACCAATCTTACCCCGATGCTAATTTCCTGAAGGAGAGTTACCGATGGCGAAGCAGAAGTACGAACGCACGAAGCCGCACCTGAATGTGGGCACGATGGGGCACATCGACCACG
>CAYYRG010000066.1:0-7879 GCA_964474015.1 uncultured Anaerolineaceae bacterium
TTCGCCAGCCCCCTCTTCGCCCAGCCCCGCCAGCCATGACGGCACGCTTTCCTCGACGTCAGGCTCCGGCGCGCCTTCAGACGCAGCCGTGGAGGGTTCCCCGGCATCACTCAACCACTCAGGCAAGGAAAGATCTTCAGTAGCAGCGACTGCCTCGCCGCCTTCAGGCCCAGGCTCCTCGCCCACACCGGCCAACCAGTCAGGCAAAGACGCCGCTTCCCCACGCTGCTCGTCCCCCTCGGAGGCCGAAGCCCCCACGCCCCCCAACAGGGCTGCAAAATCCTCGTCGATTTCAGCCCCAATGATCTCTTCCTCTCCGGCATCGCCACGCTCAGCAGGCGGTGCTGTTTCCACCTGGGGCGCCATAGCCTGCAGCCATTCCGGCAATTCGGCGGATTCCAGGGCAGGGGGCTCCTCTTCCTGGATGGATTCTTCCAACCCCTCGGGCTCTCCAAACCAGGAAGGCAACGCCTCTGCTTCTTCCACCGACGCAAGCGGCGGCTCTTCCGAGGGGGCTTCCTCCCAGGCCGTCGCGGCAGCCATTTCCGGCATCCAATCCAATTGCTCCAGCTGGACGGCCTCATCGGGCACCATCTCGACGGTGGGGCGGGCGGGCGAACGATAGGCCTCATAAGGGTCAAGGGCATACAAACGCTGAAGATAGGGTTTGGCTTCCTCAGCCCGTCCGGTTTCTTCCAGAACACGGGCCATAAGGCGGTTGGCCTGCAAGCAATAAGGCAACTTGCGCAGGAGCGAGGCTGCCATGTTGGCTGCCTCGACGGCCTGCCCGTTCTGGTAAAGGGCTTCCGCCAGAAGCGCCATGAGGTCGGCGCGCTGAGGCTCATCGGCCAGAGCGGAACGCAATTCGGCCACAGCCTGGGCGCTCAGGCCATTGCGCAGATACATCCGTGCCAGGGCTCCGCGCGTCAACCGCAGGCGCGGCGGCGCAAGGCCTTCCACGGCCTCATACAAACGCCGGAGTTCGTCTTGCACTGCAGGGGCCGAAGGCTGCACTTCAAAGGCGCGTTCCATGTGCCAGAGCGCCGCTTTGCGGTCGCCGGCCTGCTCACGCACTTTGCTAAGTGCGAAATGCGCCACAAAGTCATCGGGCACAGCAGCCAACACGCGCTGGAAAATATCAGCAGCCTCCTGATACCGCTGTACCTCAAGATAAGCCCTGCCCAGCAGCCGATAAGTTTCGACGTGTTTGGGGAAAACTTCCAAAATGTGCCGGCAGTGGGCAATGGCCTCATCGTAAGCCCCGCGAGTGATCAGTTCACCGATTTGACGGTTATAGGCGCGCAAATTGATCTTGGTCATAGTTCTTCTCCCTTGCCCTTAGTATGCCCTATCTTTGCCAGAAAAGCAAGCCCCATGTAACAAAAAGCAGGCCACCGAAGCGATGGCCTGCTCATTCCATCGAGAAAGAGAAAGCGCGAAATCACTCTTGCGAAGGGGCGCTTTCACTGCGGCGGCTGAACCAGATCGCCCACAGGAGGGAAGCCAGCATCGCGAAGAACAAAATCCAACCGCCCACACCGAAATGTTGGTATTGCGCCACCATGGGGGCCACAATCACGGCTACCAGGTTGACCACCTTGATCATCGGGTTCAAGGCCGGGCCGGCGGTATCTTTCAGCGGGTCGCCGACGGTGTCGCCCACCACGCTGGCCTTATGCCGCTCAGAGCCTTTGCCCAGATTGTTGGCCGGGTCTTTGGGCTCGTCTTCGATAGTCTTCTTGGCGTTATCCCAGGCGCCGCCGGCGTTGTTCATGAACACAGCCAGCAGTTGCCCCGAGAGAATCAAACCAGCCAGGAAGCCACCCAGGGCTTCCACGCCCAGCCACATGCCCACCAGAATCGGCGTGACGACGCCCAGAACAGCCAGCGCAATGAGTTCCTTTTGCGCCGCCAGGGTCGAAATCGCCACCGGGCGCTGGTAGTCAGGCTTGCGCTTGCCTTCCAGCACGCCCATGCGGAACTGCCGCCGGACCTCGTCCACCATCAGGGAAGCCGCGCGGCGCACGGCCTGGATGGCATAGCCGGAGAAGAGCATCGGCAAAGCGCCACCGATGAGCATGCCTACGAACACTTCAGGGACGTTGACGCGGATGCCCAGATTTTGCAGTTGCTGAGCCGCCGCAATGCCAGCCTGGGCCTGCGCTTTGCTCACATCCACCATGTAAGAACCAAAGAGAGCCACCGCGGCAATCACCGCCGAGCCAATGGCCACACCTTTGGTAATGGCCTTGGTGGTGTTGCCCACCGCGTCGAGGTCGGCCATGATCTGCTGGGCCACTTTGGTCTCTTCGTCTTCCATGCCAGCCCACGACATTTCGCCAATGCCGTTAGCATTGTCGGAAATCGGGCCGAAGGAATCCATCGCGACGTTGTTGCCGGTCAGGGTAAGCATACCAATGCCGGTCATGGAAACGCCGTAGAGGATATAGGTGATCTTTTCCACCTCGGTCAGCCCGGGCACCCCCTGGAAGATCCACACCGAGCCCATGATGGTGAGGGCGATGACCAGAATTGCCCAAACCGACGATTCATAACCCACTGCCAGGCCCTGCAAAATCAGGGTGGCCGAGCCGGTATCAGCCGATTTTTTGATTTCCTTGACGGGCTTGCCTTCCGCACCGGTGAAGTAATCCGTCAGGCGGTCATTGGCAATAGCCAGAAGCACACCCACGGCGACCGCTGTTGGCGCACGCCACCAGCCGCCCGGCAACGCACCTTTTTGCATCACGCCCAGGTAATACCAACCCACGGCATAGAACAAGGCCGTCGAAATAGCCGCGGAAGAGAGAAAGCCCTTGAAGATGGCTTTCATGGCGTCGCCGCTTTTGTCGGGGCCGCCCTTGACCAGGTAAGTACCAATGATGGAGGAGAACACGCCAATGCCGCGCACCAGCAACGGATACACAATCCAGGCCATGCTGCCGGTGATGTGCCAGAGGGCCAGGCCGAGGATCAAGGCGGCGACGATGGTCACTTCGTAGGATTGGAAAATGTCGGCAGCCATCCCGGCGCAGTCGCCGACGTTGTCGCCCACCAGGTCGGCCACCACGGCAGGGTTGCGGGGGTCGTCTTCGGGGATGCCGGCTTCCACTTTACCCACCAGGTCGGCACCCACGTCGGCAGCCTTGGTGTAAATGCCGCCACCCACGCGCATGAAGAGGGCAATCAGCGTGGCGCCAAAGCCAAAGCCCAGCAAAGCATCGGGCGCGGCAATGCCGAAATACATGAAGATGATGGTGCCGCCCAGCAGGCCCAGGCCATCGGTGAGCATACCGGTAATCGTACCGGCGCGATAGGCAATGCGGAGGGCATCACCAAACGAACGCCGCGCCGCCGAAGCCACGCGCACATTGCCTTCCACGGCCATGCGCATCCCGATTTGCCCCACGGCCAGCGAGAACAGGGAGCCTAAAATAAAAGCGCCCGCCCGACCAGCACCCATGATCAAGCGGACTGTTTCCTTAGGCATCCCGGCAAAGCGCTGCATGGCTTCCTGGGAAACGGGAACGATGTACACAGAGAAGAAAAGCAACACCGTCAGAATCAAAATGAACGGCATGATAATCTTGGTCTGGCTGTTCAGGTAGGCCACCGCCCCGTCACGGATGGCGCTCCAGACCTCTTGCATCTTCTCTGTGCCTTTGTCTTCCCGCAGAATCTGGTTCCGCAGGAAGAGGGCGTAGGCAAGGCCAAGGATGGCAATGCCCAAAATCACCCAAATGGCAATTTGTTCAGCGGGGGTCAATAAACTCATGCGTCTAAGCCTCCTCCAGGGTAAAAGATAACGTCCCCATTGTGACGCCACGCACAATGGGCGGTAGCCCGATTTTATAAAAGGACGATGAGAATGTCAAGCCAGTTAGCGGCGCAGCGGGCAAAGAGGTGACAGTTTCCCCCTCAATGCAGGGCTTCCGTCAGCACTTCGTTCAAACGGCGCACGGGAACGACGCGCAGCGCCTGCAACGCCGACTTGGGCACATCCTCCAGGTCCTTCAAATTGCGTTCCGGCAAGATCACCGTTTTGAGGCCATGACGGTGCGCTGCAAGCACTTTTTCGCGCACCCCGCCCACCGGCAGCACCTTGCCCCGCAGGGTAATTTCACCGGTCATCGCGACCTCGTGGCGCACCGGACGATGGGTAAAAGCCGAAATCAGCGCCACAGCCATCGTCACGCCGGCGCTGGGGCCATCTTTCGGCACCGCGCCTTCCGGCACGTGGATGTGGATATCCGTCTTCTCAAAAACCTCGGCTTCCAGCCCAAAATCGGTGCGGTGCGCCTTCAAATAGGAAAGCGCCGCCTGCGCCGATTCCTGCATCACATCGCCAATCTGGCCGGTGATGCGCAATTCGCCCTTGCCATCCATCAACAGCACCTCAACCGGCATCACTTCACCGCCGGTGACCGTCCAGGCCAGCCCCATGGCCACCCCCACTTCGTCTTCCGTTTCGGCTTCCATATCGTAATACACTGCCGGGCCCAGAAAACGCGCCACCGTGCGCCCTGTAATGCGACGCGGAAAACGCTTGCCTTCCGCTTTCAAGCGCGCCACCTTGCGGCAAATGCGCCCAATTTCCCGCTCCAGATTACGCACCCCGGCCTCGTTGGTGTATTCCCGAATCACCCGACGCAGGGCCGCGTCGGTGAAGCGGATATCTTCCGCCGTCAAGCCGCTTTCTTCCATCTGGCGAGGGATGAGGAAACGCCGCGCAATGTGAATTTTCTCTTCTTCCACATAACCGGGAAACTCGATGACTTCCATCCGGTCGAGCAATGCCGGTGGGATGGTCGCGAGGGTGTTCGCCGTGGTAATGAAAAGCACTTTGGAAAGGTCGTAGGGCAATTCCAGGTAATGGTCTGAGAAAGCATAGTTTTGTTCGGGGTCGAGCACTTCCAGCAACGCCGCCGAAGGGTCGCCGCGGAAATCATTGCCGAGTTTGTCAACTTCGTCGAGCATGAAAACCGGGTTGACCGTGCCGGCGCGCTTCATGGTTTGCAAAATGCGCCCCGGCAGCGCACCGATATAGGTGCGCCGGTGGCCGCGAATCTCGGCCTCATCGCGCACCCCGCCAAGGGAAACCCGCACGAACTTGCGTCCCAACGCCTCGGCAATGGATTTGCCCAACGAGGTCTTGCCCGTCCCTGGCGGGCCCACAAAGCACAAAATCGGCTGACGGTTGCGCTTGGGCTTCAAATTACGCACCGCGATGTATTCCAAAATACGATCTTTCGCCTTGGGCAGGCCATAATGGTGCTCTTCCAGCACACGGGCCGCATGGGCAATATCCAGATTATCTTCAGTGGCTTCTTTCCAGGGCAGGTCCAGGATCCACTCAATGTAAGTGCGCAAAATGCCCACTTCAGGCGCCATGGGCGGCAGTTGCCCCAGGCGCTCGATTTCTTTCAACGCCCGGGCGCGAGGCTCTTCCGGCAAATCGGCTTTCTCTACCCGCTCCCGCAGGGCGTTGATCTCCTGCGTCCAAAAATCGCCCTCGCCGAGTTCAGTCTGGATGGCGCGCATCTGCTCCCGCAGGTAGGCTTCCCGCTGGTTGCGGTCCATTTCATCCTGCACCCGACTGTGGATCTCGTCTTCCAGTTCCAGGCGCGCCACCTCGTGCTGCATGGCTTCGAGCACGCGTTGCAAGCGTGCGGCAGGGTCGGTCAGGCCAAGCACTTCCAGCAGCAAGGCGTGGTCGGGCGAGAGCGCCATGGCCATCAGGTCGGCCAGCCAGCCCATCTGGTCGGCATTGAGGGCGTAGAGGTAGGTTTCCTCGGGCAGGGCGTCGTTGAGTTCCACAAAGCGCTCAAAAGTACGCAAAGCGGCCTTCATCAGGGCGCGACTCTCGGCATCTTCCGGCTCGGCGGCTTCGACAGGGCGCACCCGCACCACAGGGTAAGGGGTGGTTTCCACCACCTCGACCAGTTCCACCCGACGCCGCCCCTGCATCAGGGTCGCGTGTGCCTCGTTAGGCATGGCATAGGGGAACCCCGCCGCGACCTCGACCCCCACCGGAAAAACATCAGCCCAGGTCGGATTTTCCTTGCTCAAGTCACGCAGCAGGAAGACCACCACCGGCGTGGCGTTTTCAATCGCGGCCCGCACCGCGGCGACGTTCTCTTCGCCGGGCACAATGAGGGGGGCGACGAGATGGGGAAGCACAATGCTGTCGGCCAGCACCACAGCCGGCAAGGTCAACAGGCCGTCCTTGTCGGGGCGGGGTTCTGGCACAGCGTAGAGCGCCTCGGTTTGGGAACGCAACGCCGCCGCGGCATCGTCGTTGAACGGCTGATCCCAGGGGGGAACATCATCAAAGAAATCGTCGTCTTCGTCGTAATCGTAAGTCATAGGCCACCTGAAGAAGCAGAAATAGGATGAAAAGCCAGCGGTTGCCAGCGACTGGCTGCCCGATGGGCAGTATGCCATACACTTCGGGCGGCTGCAGCCACAAAGAGGCTACCCGTCACCAGCACGACAGCCTCGCCGGCCGCGATCTGGAAGGCCGCCCGCAAGGCATCTGCTACATCGTCCACAGCCTGAGCCGCACGCCCCAGCTGGTGCACCTGGGCACGCAAAGATTCGGGGTCAGCAGCGCGAGGATGACGGGAACGGGTCACAATGACCCGGCGGGCCCGAGGCACCAGTTCTTCCAACATCCCGCGGATGTCTTTGTCAGCCGAAGCGCCAAACACCAGCACCACCGGCCACCCAGGGAAATATTCGTCCAAAGTCAGGCGAATTTGATGGGCCGCGGCGCGGTTGTGGGCGCCATCCACCACCAGCGGGGGGTTGCGGTGCAGCACCTCAAACCGGCCAGGCCAGCGGGCGGCAGCAAAACCCCGGCGAATGGCTTCCGGCGAGAGCGCCAGCCCCCGCTGCCGCGCCGTTTGCAGGGCCGCATAGGCCGTTGCCGCGTTGAGCACCTGATGCGGGCCCAAAAGGGCGATGCGCAAACGGGTAGGCTCCCACTCCTGAAAACCGCCGGATTCTACAAACGCATCCACCAGCGGCTGCTCAGCCCGATGCCACACGAAGAGCACCTGACCATCCAGCGAGCGCGCCACCGGTGCGTAGAGCCAATCGCGCCCGACTTCAATCAAGGGCGCTTGCCGCTCTGCGGCCACTGCGGCAATACGTTGCCGTGCTTCGGGCGGCTGCGGGGCCACCACCACCGGCACCCCCGGCTTGATAATGCCCGCCTTTTCCCCGGCAATGGCTTCCAGCGTATTGCCCAAAATCGCGGTATGGTCGTAAGAAATCGGCGTAATCACCGAAACCAACGGGTGCACCACATTGGTGGCATCCAGCCGCCCTCCAAGGCCGACTTCCACCACTGCCACGTCCACAGCGCGGTCGGCAAAGTAAAGAAAAGCCGCGGCCGTAATGAGTTCAAAAGTCGTCAGACCGGGAATGCGCGCTGTGCAACGTTCGAGGCGCGCCACCACGGGCGGCAAATCGGCATGGGGCATGGGGCGGCCATTGACCTGAATGCGCTCGGCAAAGTCTTCCAAATGCGGCGAGGTGTAAAGCCCCACTTTATAACCCTGTGCCCGCAAAGCCGCCGCCATCAACGCCGCCGTCGAGCCTTTGCCTTTTGTGCCCGCAATGTGCAGCACAGGATAGGCGCGCTGCGGGCTGCCAAGGGCTTCCAGCAGCGCCTCAACGCGCGCCAGGTCGAATTTTTCGGGAGCATTCCGCAGGTTGCGCGTCAAACTGTAATCGATGAAACTGTAAAGGAAATCCAGCGCAGCCTGATAATCGGGTTCATAATTGGGCATGTCGTGATTGTAACCGCGCCGCAAAGGAAGGGCAAGGGGAAAGCCTTTCATCGTTGCGGGGCAAAGCCACAGCAGCGAGTGCA
>CAYYRG010000067.1:0-7820 GCA_964474015.1 uncultured Anaerolineaceae bacterium
TTCCTTCCCTGAAGTTTGGCTTCTTGAGCATCAAAGTGGTTTGTGTAACGAATAGGGTGAGTGTTGGGTAGGGGACGGCATGCCTCCCCTACCCGCACAGCGCAAAACGCGCTTTGCGGGCGGAGGTGAGGAGATCTCTCCGCCTCTGAAGCAACCAGGTGCAAAACTTTTGAAAAGCCCCGGGCTGCTGGCACAACCTGGCAGGAAGGGTTACGCCCGCAACGGGGTGCTGTGGCGGTAGAGTTTTTCCCGCAACAGGAGCACGTCGCGGCGCAGGCGTTCATCGCTTTCGATTTTGTCGGCTATTTTTTCGTAGCCGTATTTCACCGTGGTGTGATCGCGGCCGCCCAGCAGTTCGCCGATTTGCGGCAGGGAGAGTTTCGCGTCTTCCCGCAGCAAATACATGGCCACCTGCCGGGGCAGGGCTACCTTGTGGGCACGGCTTTTGCTGCGCAGGCGTTCCACACTGATGCCAAAGGCTTCGGCCACGGCCTGCAAAATGCGCTCGGGGGCAATTTCCTGACGGCGGGGCAGCATGTCGGCCAGGGCGGCTTCCACCAACTGGGGGGTCAGGGGCATACCCCGTAATTCTGCATAGGCCAGCACCCGCGTGAGCGCGCCTTCCAGTTCCCGGATGTTGGTGTGCATGTAGCGCGCAATGGTTTCCAAAATTTCCATTGGCACGGTTTTGCCCGCTTCTTCAGCTTTGAAGCGCAAAATCGCCACCCGGGTTTCGAAATCGGGCGGCTGGATGTCGGCGGTCAGCCCCCATTCAAAGCGAGAGCGCAGCCGCTCTTCCAGCGTCACCAGGGCCTTGGGCGGGCGGTCGGAGGTTAGCACGATTTGCTTGTTTTGGCCGTGCAGGGTGTTGAAGGTGTGGAAGAATTCTTCTTGCGTGGATTCCTTGCCAGCGATGAACTGAATGTCATCGATGAGAAGCACATCGACCTTGCGGTATTTGTCGCGAAAGGCCTCGGTGTCATGGCTGCGGATGGCGTTGATGAGGTCGTTGGTAAATTCTTCCGAGGAGACGTAGCGCACCACCAGCCCCTGGGCGAGGCAGGCGTTGCCGATGGCGTGGAGCAGATGGGTTTTGCCCAGGCCGACGCCGCCGTAGAGGAAGAGGGGGTTGTAGGCGTTGGCAGGGTTCTCGGCCACGGCCATGCTGGCGGCATGGGCCAGCCGGTTGTTGGAGCCCACGACGAAGTTTTCGAAGGTGTAACGGGGGTTGATGGCTGCTGCGCTGTGGGAAGGCGGCAGCGCAGCGGTGCGTGCGTGGCTGCGTGGCCGGGACGGTTGGTCGTGGCCGTTGCCGTGCGGGGCAGCCATTTCTTCTTGCCCCTGTCGCCGCGCCAGCGATTCTTCCGTCCAGACCACAAAGTCCACATCCACCGGCCTGGCAAGCAACCCGGCCAGCTTGCGGCGCACGGTGCTGCGCAGGCGGCTTTCCAGCCAGTCGCGCGCGTAGGCATTATGAACGCCGACGACCAGCTTGCCATCGTGCAAATCGACAGGCCGGGTGTCGCGCACCCAGGTGTCGAAAGCGGCTTTGGGCATCTCCATTTGAAGCTGGCCCAACACGGTTTGCCAGACTTGAACGGCTTGCTTTTCCACGCTGTCCTCCTCGTATGCTCCAGCATCCCACGCCCCCTGGTGGGGCATCGGCGAAGGTGAGGCTGCAAAGTTGTTGGTGCTTCTGTATCGTGCATTCGGCGGCTGGGCGCCCCCTATATGCGAGGGTTATTCTACATGCAGAAAGCCGAAGGGGCAATGGGGGGAAACCTACGAAACTTTAAAAACATCGGCTTTTTTAAGGAATCGTTCTTTAAATCTTGCCCTCTGCGGCGCGGCGCGGCATGCCACAAACCGAAAAAATGTGCGCCTTTCTATGGGCGCGCCGCCGCGCCCTCCCCCCATATCTGGGAAGGACTATCCGAAAAATGGGGTTTTGCCCAGGTTTTGGGAAGTTTGGGGGAAGACCTTTGCGCGCGTGTGCTTCGCGTTTTTTGGGCTAAGGTTGCGCGCGCTCGCGCGTGTGCTTAGACGGGAAGCCGTCCTGGTCACGGCCAGGGGCGGCCATGCCCGCGCAGCCTTTCCCAGAAAGGGGCGGGCAGGGCTATCGCCGCCGCCAACCCAAATATGCCAGCGCCACGGCCAGACACGCCAGCATCCCTTCGGCGAGGCGCCACCCCCAGGGTGTGGGCGCGGCGGGCGGGGGCAGGGGCGCTGTTGCTGTCATCGGTGTGGGGGGGATGGTTGGCGTGGGGGTGGCCTGCAATGCATTTTCTTCGCGAGGGAGGGCAAAGGCCCGGGGCTGGGGCGGAGCGGTGGGCGTTGCCGCGCCTTCGGCGGCCTTGGCGCTTTCGGCAGCCGGCCGTTCCGCCGGGGCTGGGGCAGCCGAAAGGGCCTGTGGGGGCGGTGGTGCTGCGCTGAGCAGCATGTGATGGGTCAAAAAATCGCCTGCAAAGACGAAAAGCAGCAAGAGCAGCGCCGCCGCGCTGGCCCAGCGGTAGGCCCGTTGCAGCCCGCCAATGCGCTGGCGGGTTGCCGCGGCGGCGGGCAGGGTGAATGCCCGCGGTGCCCGGTGGCGGGGCAGGTCGCGCAGCCCCTGCTTGACGGCCAGCATCGCGGCGTAGGCTTCCTGCCAGGCCGGATCGGCAGCCACGCGCTGCGCCACACGCGCCGCCTGCCCGGGCGGCAGTTCGCCGTCCAGATAGGCGGTCAGCAGACGCAGTTCGCGGGCAGAAAGGTTGGCATGGCTCATGAGGAACGCCCTCCGGGGTTTAGACGCGCCAACGCGCCCAAAAGTTCCGGAAAACGGCGCAGGCACGCCTGCATCCGCAGCCGCCCCCGGGCAAGGCGGCTTTTCAGCGTCCCCAGGGCTACTCCCAGGGCTTGCGCGGCTTCGGCGTAAGGGAGGCCTTCCACATCCACCAGGGCAAGGGCGGCGCGCTGGTCGGCTGGAAGGCTCTGGAGGCAGGTTTCCAGGGCGCGCCGCAGCGCGGCGCGCTCGGCTTCGGCTTCGGGCTGGGCCTGAGGGTTGGGGTCGGCCAGCCAGGGGGCGTCTTCGAGGGCATTACCGTTGGCGTCGGTGGGTTCCAGCGGCACGGTCGGGCGGCGCTGACGGCGGCGCAGGTGGTCGTAACATGCGTTGGTGGCGATGCGAAACAGCCAGCCGCGCCACGAGCCGCCGCGATAACGGCGAATGTGCTGCCATGCCCGCAAAAAAGTCTCTTGCGTGGCGTCTTCGGCCGCGGCGCGTTCGCCCAAGATGCGGTAGGCGACGTTGTAAACCGCATCCTGATATGCCAGCACCAGGCGGTTGAAAGCCTCCAGATCACCGCGCTGGGCGGCGCGAACCCACTCGGCCTCGGTCATGGCAACGGCTCAAAGTTCAATATAATCATCCACGTCGAAGAGGAAAACGGTAGCGCCGCCGACATGCACCGGTTTGGGGCGCGGCAGCGGCAGCACCCCCCCGATTTTGTCGGCCACAAACTCCACCCGGCGGCGTGAGGTGGCCTTGAGAATCTCGACCACGGTCTCGACCTGGCCTTCAGGCACGCCGATGAGCATGGTGATGTTGGGGCGTTTCAGGAAGCCGCCGCTGCTTTCCACCGGCACCACCGGAATGCCCAGTTTGCCCAGCGCCTCGGCGACGGCGTGCGGGGTGCGCTCTTGCACGATGGCCATCAGCAGGTGGCGGATGGGTGGGGCATCGGGCGAGCGGCGCAGCAACATACCAGGCCAGGCGGGCAGGGTGTCGCTGAGGGCGCTATCGACCTCGGCAGCCAGCGCGGCGAAAGTCTCTTCGCCGATGACGCCGCCCTGGAAGAGTTCCTGCAGCGCGATGCGCTGGGCGCGGAGGATCTCCAGGCGGGCTTTGTGCAACTCTTCCATTTGCAAGGCAGGGTGCTGACGTAGAATTTGTTCCACGGCCCGTTGCAACCGTTGATTGCGTTGTTCCAGCAGGGGGCGGAGCACTTCCCAGGTGTGCGCTGAGATCACGCCCTGGCGGTAGGCGCGGGTGAGGTATTCGTGGCCGGCGCGGGCGGCTACGGCGCGCGCGTGGCGGCGCTCGAATTCCAGACGCTCTTCGTCATGGCCGCCAATGCCCAGCCACTTCAACACCCACGGCATTGAACCACCCTGCACCAGCAGGGTGAAAAGCACCACCCCAAAGGCCATCACGCCGATTTGCTCACGCAACGGGCCCACGCTTTCGGGAATGCCCAGGGCCAGGGCCAGGGAAACCGCACCTCGCAACCCGCCCCAGTAAAGCACGTGCCGCCACTTCGAGGGCAGGTCGCGGCCAATCCACGAGAGCCCATACACGCTCAGGGCGCGGGCCACAATGATGGCCAGCACAGCCCACAACACCGCGTACCAGTTGCTCAACAGCACCTCGGGGCGAATTTGCAGCCCGATGAGCAGGAAGATGAACGAGTTGGCAAGAAAGGCGGTAAATTCCCAAAAATTGACGACCACGATGCGGGTGGTAGCCGACATACCCCGCGGGCCGATATTGCCGTTGATGAGCCCCGCAGCCACCACTGCCAGCACACCGCTGACGTGCGCCTGCTCGGCCACTAAGAAGGCGCCGTAAGCCAGCACGGCGGTGAGGGCGGTTTCCAGCAGATAGTCGTCGACGCGGGCGATGATGGCCGAAACCAGCGCCCCCAACAGGCCGCCGACCAGGAAACCCCCGCCTGCAACGCGCACGAAATCGATCAGCCCGCCGGTGATGCTGTACGTGCCGGTCACCAGCACGCCCACCAGCAGGTTGAAGACCACGATGGCCGTGCCGTCGTTGAACAGGCTTTCCCCTTCCAGCAGCACCTGCAACCGCTTGGGCGCGCCCAGGGAACGGAAGAGCGCCACCACAGCAACGGGGTCGGTGGCTGCGACCAGCGCACCAAAAACCAGGGCTCCTGCCAGGGGCATTCCCAAACCATAATGCACGATGCCGCCCACCACGGCCGTCGCCAGCACCACCCCGGCCACGGCCAGCGCCAAAATCAAGCCCAGGTCGCGCCGCAGGTCTTCCCAGCGGATGTGAAAAGCGGCCTCGAAAATCAGCGGCGGCACCAGCACGCCCAGAATCAGTTCGCTGGTGATGTGAATTTCCACCTCGGCGAAAATCGCCAGCGCCAGGCCGATGAGCACCAGGCCGAGGGTGTAGGGCATCCGCAGGCGGCGGCTGAAGATGCCGACCAGCACTGCCACGGTGAGCAGCGAGATGACCACCTCTTCGAGAAAAATAATCGAGTACGACATGGGGAAGCAACGCTCCGGATGTTGATGTTGCCATGCTCCGGTGTGCCAATGCTGCCGTGTGGGCGCTGCGCGGCCCACCGATGCACGGGAACGCCCTACGGTGGAGTGATTTCCACCTCGCAGGGCTCGGGGGTTGTCAGGGTGCGGGTTTCGCCGTCAGGGGTGGTGATGAGGGTGCGGCCTGGGCTGCGGCGGATGCGCCAACCCCAAAACGAAGCCGTGATTTCTTCTTCGAAGGGTGTTGGCCAGGTAAACCGGACGTGATGGGGGTTGAGGGGAGCAATACCGGCGGTGCGCAGCCATAGCCCCACCGGCAACAAACCGCTCAGGGCATCGCGCCCGCCCATGCTCTCGCCGGTATCGGCGTGATGGCTTTCGGCAAACGTGCCCTGGGCAGCCAGGGCGTGCTCGGCGGCAGCGGCCAGGCTTTCCAGCAGGTGGGCTGCCTCGGCCACAAAGCCGTGGGCCAGCAAGCCTTCCACCGCAAAGAGGTTCCACGGCATGTGCACGGCGCGCCGCCAGGGGGCGGCTTTTTGCCCACCGCGCGGCGAGAGGGGGGCGCCGTAAGGGCGGGCATATTCCCGCGCCGAGGTCAACGCCCGACGCACGCCTTGGGCGGCGTCTTCTTCCAACATGCCGGCCCAGAAAGGCAGCAACAGGCTGATGTCGGGGGTGGTGTAGTCGGGCGTGAGCACCACAAAGCGGCTGCGGCTGCGCAGTTTCTCGCCTTCTACCGTCACCGTGGCGAGGTGACGGAACACCCCGCGGGAGACCGCCACGCCGCGCCCCTCGTGCCAGCGGATGCGCCCGCCGCTGAGAACCTCTTCCAGGGGCTTGCCGCGGGCGTCGCTGCCTCGCAGGGTGATGGTGGCCGGCACCACCTGCCCTTTTTCGGGGAAGAGGTGCACCACCACCCGGCTGGGGAGGGCGAAGGTTTCGGCAATGGCTAAAGTGCCAGGGCCGTGATGTTTGCCCAGGGTGAGATGAGGGGGGCGTTCGTGGGTGTCGTAGTCGCGGTAAAGGGGGGCGTGACGGTGGGCATCCCACATGGCGGCGACGGCCTGCCGCAGCCTGCGGCGGCGGGTGCGCAGGTCGGGCGGCGGGGGCTCCCCTGCCGCCTGGGCCAGGGCCTCCAGGCGTTCTAATGCCCGGTAGAGCAGGGCATACAGCGCCGGGCTTTCGGCCTGGGCCAGGTCGGCACCGACTGAATCGCGCCGCCAGGGGGCAAACCCCGGCAGGTCGGGCAGCCCCATTTGCAGGGGATGCGACCATTCGGGAAAGCCGTCGCGGTTGGCGTCGCCCTG
This sequence comes from uncultured Anaerolineaceae bacterium, assembly GCA_964474015.1. GTDB lineage: Bacteria > Chloroflexota > Anaerolineae > Anaerolineales > DRMV01 > DRMV01. The sequence continues at coordinate 6,582 of CAYYRG010000067.1, forward strand.
GGCGTACCAGGCTTCGATGAAGCGGTGCAACGGACGATAAAGCCCCGCCAGACCTGCCGGGTCGTGTTCATATGCCCGGTAGGCCAGTTCCACCAGCAGGGGCGAGGCCAGGCGGCGGCTTTCGGGTTGCGCTGGCCGCCAGGGAATGAAGCCATCTTCCTCCTGTCGCGCGAGGAAGGCCGTGACCCACCCCTGCACTGGCTGCGGGTTGGTGGGTAAAAAGACGCCCACCGCGAGGTGATAAGCATCGAGCACCGACGCTGCCCGGTTGAGCGCCAGCGGGTCGGCGGGGCTGCCCTGGTCGGGCGTGCGGCTGGTCAGCAGGAAAGGCGCTGGCAGGTCGGGCAGGCGCGCCAGCAGGCTTTGGGCTGTCTGGCGGGCGCGCAGGAAGGCCCAGTTGCGTGCAGGGGAAGGGGTTTCCAGACGAGGGTGCTGGCTTTCCAGCAAAGCCAGGCGGGCGAGGAAGGGCGGCCAGGGACGCGCGGCCAGTTTGCGTGCCAGCTCGAAACCGGCCTCGGCATCGGCCAGGGCCGTGTGAACCCAGGTCAGGCGGCGGCTGCCCCCGGCAGGCAGGTCGAAATCTACCGTCAACGATGGGAAGGGACTCAGCCCGGCCTCCGCCCCGCCGGTGAGGAACACTACCGGTTGCAGCCCTCCGGCTTCCCCTTGCAGCATATGGACGGCATGGCGTTGTTGGGGAGCCATGCCATGCTCCGCGTCGGTCAAGGGGCGCAGCACGGCAGCCAGCCCCAAGGTGCCGGTGCGGGGCGTAGCGGCACGATTTTCCAGCGCCAGGCGGCCAATCACCGCGTTGGGATGCGCTACCCAATATTCGCAATGCAGCACCAAATCGGGGAAAGGCTCGCACGTCAGGCGGGCGTATGCCGGTGCCAGGTCGTGCACCTGAGGCAGGCGGGCAAAGGCTGGCGCGGCCCAGCGGGGCTGGCCTTCCCGCACCACGAAGGGGAAGAGGGCCATGGACTGCACGCGCAGCCCGTAAGTGGTCACCAGGGCAAGGGCGTCGCGTTCCCCCCAGGCGGCATGGAGCGCCCACACGTGGTCATCGTCGGGGGGCGTCTCGGCCAGGCGCGCATCGGCGGCTAACAAAAGTTGCGCCGGGGGACGAAATGGCAAAGGAGGCATGGAAGTATTTTACCGTAAATTCCGGCAGGCTGTTTCGCCCCGTGGTCCCAGGGTGTTGGCGCTTTCGCGGCGTCTTTGCGGCATCCCTGTATTCAT
>CAYYRG010000068.1:0-7759 GCA_964474015.1 uncultured Anaerolineaceae bacterium
CACCGCCCAACAACCACCGCCAACGAAGATGGGTCGTCATGGCTCTAATTGTAACAGCCCCGCAGCCGCCTTTGTGCTATACTGAAAACGTCACACCCATCCCATCTCGCGAGGGTATTCCGATGACAACTGAACTTCCTCCCAAACTGCAATGGATTGAAGACGAACTCCAAAAACTGCGGGAAAGCGGGCTTTACACCCACATCCGCACCTTAGAATCTCCCCAAGGGGCCTGGCTGGTGGTCGACGGCAAAAAGGCCCTCAATTTCTGCTCCAACAACTACCTTGGGCTCGCCAACCACCCCCGGCTGGTGCAAGCCGCCAAAGAAGCCATCGAAAAATATGGCGTAGGCCCCGGCGCGGTACGCACCATTGCCGGCACCATGAGCCTGCACGTGGAACTGGAAAAGCGCCTGGCCGCATTCAAAGGCGTGGAAGCCGCCATCACCTTCCAGTCGGGGTTCAACGCCAACCTGGGCACCATTCCAGCCCTGGTCGGGCGCGGCGACGCCATCTTTTCCGACGAACTCAACCACGCCAGCATCATCGACGGCAGCCGCCTCTCGCGCGCCCAAATCATCCGCTACAACCACTGCGACCCCGCCGACCTGGAAGCCAAGCTCAAAGCCCACCGCCACGAATTCAACCACGCCTTAGTCGTCACCGACGGCGTGTTCAGCATGGACGGCGACATCGCCCCGTTGGACAAAATCTACGAAGTCACCAAAAACTACGACGCCATCCTGATGGTGGACGACGCCCACGGCGAAGGTGTGTTGGGCCGTGGTGGACGCGGCATCGTGGACCACTTCGACCTGCACGGCAAGGTGGATATTGAAGTCGGCACGCTCTCCAAAGCCTTTGGCGTGGTGGGCGGCGTGGTGGCCGGCAACGCCAAAATCGTGGAATGGCTGCGCCAGCGTGGGCGTCCGTTCCTCTTCTCCTCGGCCATGACCGTGCCCGACACCGCCGCCTGCCTGGCCGCGGTGGACCTGCTGGAAGAATCCACCGACCTGGTGGACAAGCTCTGGGAAAACACGCGCTACTTCAAAGCCGAAATGAAACGCCTGGGCTTCGACACCGGCCAAAGCGTCACCCCCATCACCCCCATCATGTTAGGGGAAGCCACCTTAGCCCAGGAATTCAGCCGCCGCCTCTTTGAGGAAGGCGTGTTCGCGATGGCCATTGGCTACCCCACCGTGCCCAAAGGCAAAGCCCGCATCCGGGTGATGATTTCCGCCGCCCACGAAAAAGCCGACCTCGACAAAGGGCTGGAAGCCTTTGCCAAAGTTGGCCGGGAACTGGGCGTGATTTCATAACCAACGCCTGCCAGCAAACCTGCCAGCGACCTGACAACATTGTCAGGTCGCTGCTCTTTTAACGAGCACGCCCCAGGCGCACACCTCGCCTGGGGCATACCCGACCAACTCGGAAGGAGGAAAACACACTCGTCGTTCGGCTCGCACAACTCGCTGCTATTCTACCTTTCCCGCCGAAATGCGTTAGTGACAGGCATCACATATTTGGGGTGAGCATCGGCCCCTAAACACCGCGCGACGACCTCCCCCTCAACGCCCGCCCCTGTTTCTTAGAAAAGTATTAGAAAAATTTTCCCGCCTCGCTACGGCTTGACAAAATTCGGCCTCGCAAGTAAACTATAAGCGTAATAACTTTATACGCATTCCAAATAACTCTGCAAAGGAGGAAGCACCATGGAAACCAAACGCATGCCCCTCATCGGCGACCCGTTCCCGCAAATGGAAGTCGTCACCACCCACGGCAAGCTCAACCTGCCTGAAGCCTTCAAAGGCAAATGGTTCGTACTCTTCAGCCACCCCGCCGACTTCACCCCGGTCTGCACCACCGAATTCTACGCTTTCCAGAAGCGCTACCCCGAATTCCGCAAACTGAACACCGAACTCATCGGCCTGAGCGTTGACCAGGTTTTCGCCCACATCAAGTGGGAAGAATGGATTGAAGAAAAACTGGGCGCGAAAATTGAATTCCCCATCATCGCCGACACGGGCGACGTGGCCGAAACCCTGGGGCTGATTCACCCCGGCAAAGGCACCAACACGGTGCGCGCCGTGTTCATCGTCGACCCCAAAGGCATCATCCGCGCCATCCTCTATTACCCGCAGGAACTGGGGCGCAACATGGACGAAATTCTGCGCATGGTGAAAGCCTTCCAGGTTTCCGACGCGCAGGGCGTGGCTATGCCCGCCAACTGGCCCAACAACGAACTCATCGGCGACAAGGTCATTGTGCCGCCCGCCAGTGATGTCAAAACCGCCGCCGAGCGCCCCAAGCAGTTCGACTGCTACGACTGGTGGTTCTGCTACAAAGAGCAAAAATAACCTCCCCCAACCTTTTCTCCTCCTTCTTCACGGGCTGGCGCTGAAGCCAGCCCGTGGCGCGTACTGCAACCTTTCACCCCGCAGCGTGTTATAGCACCACGAAACCCCAACCCTCGGAAGGAGAATTTTCTCATGCACACACATCGCGTCGTCATCACTGGCCTGGGCACCCTCAACCCCTTAGGCAACGACGTCCCGACCACGTGGCAACACGCGCTGGAAGGCCGCTCGGGCATTGGCCCGATTACCCTGTTCGACGCCAGCAAGCACAAAGTACGCATTGCCGGCGAAGTCAAGGGCTTCGACCCCAAAGAACATTTCGGCAGCCGCGACGCGCGGCGGTTAGACCGTTACAGCCAGCTTTCCATCGTCGCCGCGCGGGAAGCCGTTGCCAACGCCGGCTGGCAACTGGACCACCTCAACCGCGACCGCATCGGGGTGATCATCGGCAGCGGCATCGGGGGCATCGGCACCTTTGCCCACGAAATGCGCGTTTACGAAACCCGCGGGCCGGGGCGCGTCAGCCCTTTTCTCGTGCCCATGATGCTCGCCGATACCGCGCCGGGGCTGATCGCGATTGAATTTGGCCTGCGCGGCCCCAACTTCGCCGTGGTGGCGGCTTGCGCCAGCGGCACCAACGCCATCGGCGAAGCCTTCCAGGTCATTCGCCGCGGCGACGCCGATGCCATGTTGGTCGGCGGGGCCGACGCGGTCATCATTCCCCTCGCGATGGCCGGGCTGGAAGTGATGACAGCCCTTTCCAAACGCAACGACGAGCCCGAAAAAGCCTCCCGCCCCTTCGACGCCAATCGCGACGGCTTCGTGATGGGCGAAGGCGCGACTTTCCTGACACTGGAAACCCTGGAACACGCCCAGGCGCGCGGCGCGAACATCATCGCCGAGGTGGTCGGCTACGGCGCGACCAACGATGCTTTCCACATCACCGCCCCCGACCCCGATGGCAGCGGCGCGGCGCTCTGCATCCGCAACGCGCTGGAAAGCGCGGGGCTGCAGCCTGAGCAAATCAGTTACATCAACGCCCACGGCACCAGCACCCGCCTGAACGACAAAAGCGAAACCGCCGCCATCAAAGCCGTGTTCGGCGAGCACGCGTACCGCATCCCCGTGTCGTCCACCAAATCGATGACCGGGCACCTATTGGGCGGCGCGGGCGCGCTGGAAGCCATGTTCTCGGCGCTTGCCATCCGCGACGGCATCCTGCCGCCGACCATCAACTACGAAACGCCCGACCCCGAATGCGACCTGGATTACGTCCCCAACCAGGCGCGTCGCGCCGACGTGCGCTACGTGCTTTCCAACTCTTTCGGCTTTGGCGGGCACAACGGCAGCATCATCCTTGGGCGCTTCGAAGGCTAACCGGAGGTCGGCATGACCCGATACGCACACATCACCGGCTGGGGTGTGGCATTGCCGGAGCACGTCTTGACCAATCAAGACCTGGAGCAAATGGTCGACACCAGCGACGAATGGATTGTCAGTCGCACCGGCATCCGCGAACGTCGCATTGCCGCCCCCGACCAAACCACCGCCAGCCTGGGCGCCGACGCCGCTGTCGAAGCGCTCAAAGTCGCCGGGCTCAAGCCCACCGACGTCGACCTGATCATCGTGGCCAGCTCTTCGCCGGAACACATCTTCCCGGCGACGGCCTGCATCGTGCAAGACATTCTCGGCGCGACCCGCGCCGGGGCATTCGACCTTTCGGCGGCGTGCACCGGCTTTATCTTCGCCCTCAACATGGCCGCCCAGGCCATCCGCTCAGGCAGCATCAACAACGCGGTGGTCATCGGCGCTGAAACCCTTTCCCGCATCGTCAACTGGCAGGACCGCAACACCTGCATCCTGTTCGGCGACGGGGCGGGGGCCTTCGTGCTCCAGGCTTCCAACGAGCCGGGCGGGGTGCTGGCAGCCGTGATGCACGCCGACGGCTCTGGGGCAGGCGTGCTTTCCATCCCCGCGGGCGGCAGCAAAATGCCCACCTCTGCCGACACCGTCGCCCACGGGCTGCACTATGTGCACATGGAAGGCCGCCCGGTGTTTCGTTTTGCCACCCGCGTGATGGCCGAAGCCACCCGCGAGGTGGTCGAAAAAGCCGGGTTAACCCTGGACGACATCGACCTCATCGTGCCCCACCAGGCCAACTACCGCATTTTGGAAGTCGCGGCGCGAGGGCTCAAGATGCCAATGGAAAAATTCATGGTCAACCTGGACAAATACGGGAACACCTCCACGGCGTCCATTCCCATCGCGGCAGCCGAAGCCGCCGAGCAGGGCCGCCTGCGCCGCGGCGACAAAGTGGTGCTGGTGGGCTTTGGCGGCGGGTTGACCTACGGCGCCCTGGTCGCCGAATGGACGGGACCGCTCCCCGACCGCCCGGAAGTCAACCCCGAGCGCTACCGCCTGTGGGCCAAGGTGCGTTCCACGGGCTTGCGGCTCAAACGCAAAGTGCTTTCCAAAACCCTGAGCGACGACAAACTGGGGGGCTAACCGAAGGGCGTTACGAGGCAGTCTAACCCTTCCCAGCCGTGAGCGGTCATGGTAAAATACCGCCGCTCGTTATGGTGGCTGTAGCTCAAGTGGCAGAGCACCTGACTGTGGATCAGGATGTTGTGGGTTCAAGTCCCATCAGCCACCCTGGCCCATTCGCTGATGCCCCCGGTTCGGCATGAGTGGGGGCAGTTTTCGCAAGAGGGGCGACACAATGGCAACCCGCATTCTGTGCATCGAAGACGAGCCTGAAATGATCGAGTTGATCCGCCTCATTCTGGCCCGAGGCGGGTACGAGGTGTTAGGGGCCGAAAGCGGCCCCGACGCCTTGGCTTTACTCCACAGCACACCCGACATCGATCTCATCCTGCTCGACCTGATGATGCCGGAAATGGACGGGTGGGAAGTGTACCAACGGCTCAAAGCCGACGAGCGCACGCGCGACATTCCCGTGATCGTCGTCACCGCCAAAGCCCAACGCATCGATCGCGTGCTGGGGCTCTACATTGTGGGCGTTGACGATTACATCACCAAACCCTTCTCACCCAAAATGCTCCTGGAAAGCGTGCGGCAAACTCTGGAACGCAAAAAGGGCGATGGCAGCGCCAACGATGCCAGCAATTCCCCCCCATCCGAATCCACGCCCTCACCTCGCACCTCTTCAGAAAACGCTTGACCTTCGCTTTCTCCGTTTCCGCGCCATCATTCATCCCATTCACGGCAGGCCACCCGCCTGCCGTGCTTTTTTTGCACTCACCCGTTTGCCCGCGCCCGATGGTATAATCGCCGCCGGGAGAAGCCATGCCGTCGCGTTACCGCATTCAAAACCTCACTCACCCGCTAAACGCCCCTTTAGAGGTGCAGCCCTGCGAAAGCTTCCGCTGCCGCCTGTTCGGGCTGATGGGACGGCGGGAAATTGCCCTGCACGAGGGCCTGCTGTTTCGCTGGCCCCGCGAAGGGCGGCTCGATACGGCTATTCACATGCTCTTCATGCGCTTTCCCATCGCCGTCATCTGGCTGAACGCCGCGCAAGAAGTCGTCGACGCCCGCCTCGCCCGCCCGTGGGTGGACTTCCTGGTGCCGCGCGCACCAGCCCGCTATGTGCTGGAAATCCACCCTGCTCGCCTGCGCGATTTTACCCCCGGAGACCACATCGTCTGGCATGTTGCCTAAAACCCTTCGCACCCTTTTGCTGACATTGCTGTTAGCCTTCGTGGCCTGGCCGGCTGCCACCGCGCGCGCCCAGGGGCAAAGCGAAGCCCCCTATTACATCGTGCAACCTGGCGACACCCTCTCGGCCATTGCCTACCGCTTTGGGGTAGATATGCAAACCCTGGCCCAGGCCAATGGCATCACCAACCCCGCCAACCTGGAAATTGGCCAAAAGCTCGTCATTCCCGGTCTGGAAGGGGTCAGCGGTCAGCTCAGCACGCGTACCGTCGGATTCGGGGACTCGCTCACAGGGTTGAGCCGGGCGTTGCGTTTGCCGGAAGGCGTCCTCGCGCGGCTCAACCGGGTGGTTTCGCCCTACCAGTTGTTTGCCGGGCGCTCGCTCATCGTGCCCATCGCCGCCGCCAGGCAGAAGACCTTTCCCCAGCGGGTGCTGACCGGCCCTCACAGTTTGCTGGAAACCGCCCTCCAACACGGCCAAAGCCCCTGGGCTTTCGTGCTCGCCAATCAACTCTCGGGCACGTGGGCTGTCCTGCCAGGAGATGTTCTCACCCTGCCGGGCACCAGCAGCCCGCCCACGGCCTCCGCCTTCCCGCAACAATTGACAGCCAAAGTGCTCCCCTCAGCCTGGACCCAAGGCCGCACCGGCGAGGTGCGCATCCAGGCCCCCAAAGACGCCCGCCTCAGCGGCGCTTTTGGCGAGCACCCTCTCCACTTCTTCTTATGGAAAGCGCAAACATGGGTGGCTTTGCAGGGGGTGTTTGCCCTGGCCTCCCCCGGTCTTTACCCGCTCACGTTGAACGTCACCCTGCCCGACGGCCGCGCCTTCCATTTCGACCAGGCCATTCGCGTCCAGCGCGGGCACTACGCCTACGAGCGGCTCATCGTACCCGCCAGCCTGCTCAACCCCCAACTCAACAAGGAAGAAGAAGCGCGCTTCGAGGCCCTGACCGCACCCGCCACGCCGACCCGCTACTGGCAGGGCATCTTCAAAGCCCCCGAAGCCCCACCGCTCGACCAGTGCCACCCCTCTTACTTCGGCACCCGCCGCAATTACAACGACACCTTCTACTGGTATCACACCGGGCTGGACTTTTGCGGGCGCGTCGGCACCCCCATCTACGCCCCCGCCGACGGCGTGGTCGTGTTTGCTGGCCAAACCGAGATTCACGGCAATGTCACCATCATCGACCACGGCTGGGGTGTTTACACCACCTACTGCCACCAATCGGAAATCCTGGTCAAAAAAGGCCAGCGCGTTCACACGGGCGAACTCATCGGCAAAGTAGGCCGCACAGGGCGCGTCACCGGCCCACACCTCCACTGGGAAGTGTGGGTAGGCGACGTGCCGGTAGACCCGCAAGAGTGGCTCTCGCAACCCTTCCCGTAAAACGCAGGCTGGCTAAGGGGCGCTATCGTCCTCGAAATCGCCGTGGAAGAAAGCATCGACCACGGCACGCGCATCGGCTTCACGACTTTCTGGCACGGCAATCTGAATCTCCCCCAGCGGGCCTACCTGCAGCCCCAGGGCCCGGGCCGCTGGCTCTTGCAACAGCCGCGCCGGCACACCCTGGGCTTCCAGCAAGCCGCGCAAAATATCGGCTTGCGCCTGATTGTACGTGGTCAACACCACCGTCCATCGCTCGTTCATGTGCCCTCCTTTTCATGGGGCAAAATGCTACGCGAAACGTGCGTCGCGAGATAGAGTATAATTGAAAAGACGACAA
>CAYYRG010000069.1:0-7755 GCA_964474015.1 uncultured Anaerolineaceae bacterium
GGGTTCGCTTCGTCGCGCCAGCCTCCCTCAACTTGTGCTAAAATTTCCCCCATGAGTATCCAAAAATTCTACACCACCACCGGCGACGATGGGTCGACGGGGCTGTTGGGTGCCGGGCGCGTGCCCAAAGACCACCCCCGCCTGGAAGCCATCGGTGCCATTGACGAAGCAGGCGCGAGCCTGGGGCTGGCCCGAGCCCATGCCCGCGCCCCGCAAACCCGTGCCTTCCTCGAAGAAGTGCAACGGCACCTTTACCGCCTGATGGCCGAAGTGGCTGCCACACCTGAAAACGCGGCCCAGTTCCGCAGCATTGGCAGCGAGCAGGTGGCCTGGTTGGAAGCCCGCATTGCCGAAATTGGCGAGATTGTGCCGCCCCCGAAAGCATTCATCCTTCCCGGCGACACAGTAGGCGGGGCTTACCTCGACCTGGCACGCACGATAGTGCGCCGCGCCGAACGCCGTCTTGCCCCCCTGGTGCGTCGCGGTGAAGTCGAAAACCGCGAACTGCTCCGCTACCTCAACCGCCTCTCTTCCCTCTGCTATGCCCTGGAACTGCTGGAAAACCACACCGCTGGCGTGAAAACCACCCAGGCCAAAGAGGGCTGAGGATGACAGGCACCTTCATCAACATTGCCACAATCATCGCGGGCAGCACATTGGGGCTGTTCATCGGCGAGCGGCTGCCACAACGGGCACGCGACACCGTCGTGGCAGGGCTGGGGCTGTTCACAGCGGCCATCGGCTTGCAAATGTTCTTCAAAACCGAAAACGCCATCATCGTGCTGCTCAGCCTGCTCATCGGCGGCTTGCTGGGGGAGTGGTGGCGCATTGAAAGCCGCTTAGAGCACCTTGGCGCCTGGCTGGAAGCCCGCTTTGCTGGCGAAGGCGACAGCGCCCGCTTCATTCAGGGCTTTCTCACCGCATCGCTGCTGTTTTGCGTCGGCCCGATGAGCATCTTGGGCTCCATTCAAGACGGTCTGCTGGGCGATTACAAACTGCTGGCCATCAAAGCCGTGCTCGACGGGTTTGCTTCCCTGGCTTTTGCCTCGACCTTAGGCATCGGGGTGATGTTCTCGATCATCGTGGTGTTGGTCTATCAGGGTGGCATCAGCCTGGCGGCGGCGCAGTTGCACGGATTGCTCAACCACCCGGCAATGATCAACGAGCTCACGGCAGCCGGCGGCATCATCTTGCTGGGGCTGGCAGTCAGCAGCCTGCTGGAAATCAAGCCCATTCGCAGCGGCAACTTGCTGCCCGCCCTCGCCATTGCCCCGCTGCTGGTGTGGCTGGTCGGTGCCGCGCCCCACTGGTGGGCATCCCTCATACAGGTGCTACCGTGAACTACGCCACGAAAATCGACGCTGAAGTCGATGCCGCGACGTGGGCGGCTTTCCTGCAAGCCCACCCCGCAGCCCACATTTTGCAAACAGCGGCCTGGGGGGCGCTCAAATCAGCCTTTGGCTGGTATGCTTTTCGCCTGATCGCGGGCGAAGCCGGGGCGCAGGTGCTCTTCCGTCCGCTGCCAGGGGGCTTCACGGTGGCTTACATCCCCAAGGGGCCGGTAGGGCCTCGCAAAGCGTGGGAAGCCCTCTGGCCCGAGGTCGACGCGCTCTGCAAGCGGGAACGTGCCGTCTTCCTGAAAGTGGAGCCTGACCTGTGGGAAGACGACCCCGCCGCGAAAATGCCCCCCGGCTTCCGGGAAAGCCCCCATGCCATCCAGCCCCGCCGCACCCTCGTGGTGCCCCTGAGGGGCGATGAAGATGCCATTTTAGCGCGCATGAAGCAGAAGACGCGCTACAACATCCGCCTGGCAGCACGCAAGGGCGTGAGCGTGCGACCGTGGAACGACATCCAGACCTTCCACCGCCTGATGGCCGAAACCGGCAAGCGCGATGGCTTTGGCGTGCACGCTGCGGGATATTATCAAAAAGCCTATGAACTTTTTCACCCTGAGGGGGCGGTTGAACTTCTGGTCGCCGAGTATGAAGGTGAGCCGCTCGCTGCGCTCATGGTCTTCGCGCGCGGCCCACGAGCATGGTATTTTTATGGGGCTTCCACCGGCAAACATCGGAACAAAATGCCCACTTATCTGCTACAGTGGGAAGCCATGCGATGGGCTCGCAGCCGCGGCTGCACCGAATACGACCTCTGGGGCGTCCCCGATGCCGATGAGGCCACGTTAGAGGCCGGGTTTACCACACAGCGGCAAGGACTGTGGGGCGTGTACCGCTTCAAGCGCGGCTTTGGCGGTGTGCTGCGCCGCGCGCCGGTGTGGGACCGGGTGTACCGGCCAGTGCTGTACAGCCTCTATCGTGCCTGGCGGGCCTAAACGAAGCGCAACGGCTCAAAACGTGGTGACCACATTGCTGTATAAATTGCCCGTGCTTTGCCCGAACAAATACACCACCGCAATCACAATCAACGCCACCAGCATGAGAATGAGGGCATATTCCAGCAAGCCTTGACCTTTCACACAAACGCTCCTTCGGGCTACAAGCGGGCAATTTTGGCCTTCAACTGTTCCATGGCAGCCAGGATGTCTTTCAGGCGCTGGTGCAATTCGGCAGCCCGCTTGTGCTCGGCGCGCACGAAGCGGGCATAGGGGGCCATGGCTTCCCGAATTTGCTCCAGGTTGCCCTCCATGGTGGTTTCGAACTGCTGACGCAGCGCGTGGGATAGGGAACGCCGCAATTGAGTCACCTTGCGGTGCATCTCGGCAGTGGCCTGCTTGCGCCGCGCCGGAATGACGAACAACCCCAACACTGCCACGAAGGTCGCAGCAGCAATGCCGGTGATGTCGGCGGTCATCGTGGTAGCGATGGCGGTGATCACAGCCCCCAGCCCAATAGCGCCGACTTCCAGCGCCGCAGCGGCAGCGACCGCGGCCTGGGTGCCTTCGGCAAGCGCGCGGGCCTCTTTTTCCTTGTCGTAACTTTCCACCACAGCCTGCGCCCGCTGCCCCACCGTTTCCACCAGCCGGTCTCGGTCATAGCGGAAGCCCGTGGGGGCTTCCAGCATCTTGCCCTGGTATTTCTCGCGATGCCGGGCCAGATATTCGTGCACCGCCTGCCATTGCCGCAGGTCGTTTTCCACCAGCCAGTCGATGAGCTTTTCCACCCGCTCTTCGATTTGCTCCGGCACATTGCCAATGACATGCGCCTGAAACTCCGCTTGCAGGCGCTTTTTGCGGAAGAGGTCCACCACCCGCCCCAGGCGGATGGTCTCGTCGAAGTAATCGCGCGCCCGCTCTTCCATTTGCAGCAAAATATTGTCGATTTCAGCCATGCGCAGTTCAAAGCCGCGCTGCATATCGGCCTTGTATTCTTCCAACTGGCGTTCAACATGGGCAATGACTTCCAGATCGCCGGAAAGCACTTCCAACTCGCGCGCCAACGCCTCGGCGTGCTCTTCCGCCAGGCGCATACCCACGCCCAGCGGGTTGAGCAGTTTCAGCCGAATGCGCTCGGTCTGGTCAAGGGTATCGCGGATGTAGGTTTCCAGGGGCTCGAAGTGGCTGGCTTCCCAAAGCGGCTTTTCGCCCTGCTTGGCCCGCAACGCCAGTTTGGCGCTCACGGGGAAAACCTCAGGCGTGGTGCCCAGCAAAAGGCGCGCATTGTCGCTCACGAAGGAAATCACCTGCTCCAGGTCTTCAGGGCGCTCCAGCAGGTCGGCCTTGTTGATGACCAGCACGATTTTCTTGCCCCAGGCGCGCAGTTTTTCCAGAAAGGCGCGCTCGCTTTCACTGAAAGGGCGGTCGGCTGAGGTGACGAAAAGCACCAAATCGGCGCGCGGGGCAAAGCGTTGAGTGATGAGTTCATGCTCGCGAATGATGGCGTTGGTGCCGGGGGTATCGACAATGCTCAGGTCGCGCAGCAGGCCCACCGGGGCGGTGATTTCCAGCAAGTGTTCGCCGAGGGGTTTCTGGCCCAAGGCTTCGCCATAGCGCAGAATGTTGACCTGGGTGGTGGTGGGGGTAACGCCTTCCTGAAGCACCGATTGCCCCAAAAGGGCGTTGATGAGGGCGCTTTTTCCCGCGTTGAACTCGCCCACCACCACAATGAGGAAGAAATCGTCCAGTTGCAGGATAGACTCTTCAAGCGTCCGCTGCGCCTCGGCAGCGATACCGGCCTGTTGCAGGGCCTCGCGCAGGTTGCTGAGCAAGGTTCGCTCTTCCTGCAGCAAAGCATCGGGCTTGTGTTTGAAGAAAGGCATGGAAGACTCCCCAAAGGTATCAGGGTTGGGTCAGGGGTCGTGGGTATCAGGCAGCGGGGCGGTGGCGCAGCCACGCCAGCAGGCGATCGGTTTCCCAGGTGTTGAGGATGTGGTCAGCAGTGGCCCAGCCGCGGCGGGCCGTCAGCACGCCGTAGAAAAGGTTCTCGAAGTCGGCGGGGCGATGGGCGTCGGTGTTGATACTGATGAGGATGCCGCGCCCCGTGGCCTGCTGCACAAGGTGGTCGGCCAGGTCAAGGCGGCGGGGATGTGCGTTGATTTCCAGCGCCACCCCGTGCTGCGCCGCGGCGGTGAGCACGGCTTCCCAGTCCAGGTCAGCGCCGGGGCGGTGGGGCAGCAGGCGCCCCGAGGGATGGCCGATGATGTCCACGTGCGGGTTGCGGATGGCGCGCAGCAGCCGCGCGGTGATTTGCTCCCGCGGCTGGCGCAGCGAGGTATGCAGCGAGGCCACCACGACGTCCAGTTCAGCCAGCACCTCGTCGGGGTAGTCGAGGCGGCCATCGGCCAGAATTTCCACCTCGGCGCCCTGCAAAAGCAAAATGCGGTCGCCCAGTTCGGCCTGCACGCGATGGATTTCTTCCCGCTGGGCGCGCAGGCGTTCCGGGGTGAGGCCGTGCGCGACGCCCAGGCTTTGGGAATGGTCGGTAATTGCCAGCACCTGCAGCCCGCGGGCAAGCGCGGCCTCGGCCATCTGGCGGATGGTCGCGTGGCCGTCGCTCCAGTCGGAATGGTTGTGCAGGTCGGCGCGGATGTCGGCGGCGGTAAGCAGGGTCGGCAGCGCGCCGCGGCGGGCGGCTGCCACTTCGCCGCGGCCTTCCCGCAGTTCGGGCGGAATCCACGGCAGGCCGAGGGCCTGGTAAAAGGCGGCTTCGGTGGGCGCGTCGTTGGGCAGCGCGGCGCTACCGCCCAGGGCTTGCACATGCTCGGCGCTGCCCGTGCTCAACACCCACGCGCTGCCCCAGCGTTCCGGACGGGTGGCAATGAGGTGCAAGGGGAAGCCCTCAGGCAGGCGGGTTTCGGTTTCGGCATAATCGGGGTGCAGCACCACCTCGCCTTGCAACCCCAGATGCTCCAGCGCGGCCTGCAGGGCTTCGGCAGGCTGCTCGGCGGCGAGGAGCAGGTCGAGATCGCCTACCAGGGCCTTGCCGCGGCGGGCGCTGCCCGCCAGTTCGGCGCGCACAATGGCCGGAATGCCGCGCAGGCGCTTCAGTACTTGCTGCGCCCGCGGGTAAGCCTCGCCCAGCAGGACCCCCGTGGGCTGGTCGCGCCGCGCCTGGATGGCTTCCAGAATGCGGGTTTCAGTCCTGGCCCCAAAACCGGGCAAGGCACGCAAGCGGCCATACCGGGCGGCTTCTTCCAGCATGTCGATGTCGGTGATACCGAGTTCTTGCCAAAGCCGCCGGACTTTCTTCACGCCCAGGCCAGGCAATGAGAGGATTTCCAACAGCGTGGGCGGCACTTCGGCTTCCAGGCGCTCAAGGAAGCCCAACTGCCCCGTGCGCAGGTATTCGTCGATTTTCCCGGCGATGGCCGCCCCCACGCCGGGGATTTCGGTGAGCCGCCCCGCCTGCCAAAGGGCCTCAATGGGTTCTTCCAGCGTCTCAATGGCATCGGCAGCGCGGCGGTAGGCGCGCGTCTTGTAAGCCGACTCGCCTTGAAGTTCCAGCAGCGTCGCAATGCGACGGAAAAGTTGTGCCACTGCCCGGTTCATGTCGGTATTGTACCCGATTTTGGTGGGGGGCGAAGGGTCTGGCACCCCGACATCGGCGCGCCCCTACACGACCGTGATCTGACCGTAATGGTCTGCCGCCATTGCCGCGCCATGCTGACGCAGGTGGCGCAGGGCGGGGGGCAGGTAGGCCAGGATGTCGCCAGCGACCATCCCGTCCTCGCCCAGATCGGCAGCGGCCAGATCGCCCGCGAGGCCGTGGACGAACACGCCCATGCGGGTGGCTTCGGGCAGGGGGAAGCCGTGGGCGGTGTGCATGGCGGCGATGGCGCCGGTGAGGACGTCGCCGCTGCCTGCCGTGCCCATGCCGGGGTTGCCGCTCAAGTTGATGAACACCTGCCCTGTAGGCGTGCCGATGAGGGAGTGGGCGCCTTTGAGCACGATGGTCGCCTGCCATTGCGCCACGGCGGCCTGAAGCGCGCCGATGCGGTCGGCCTGGATTTCGGCGGTCGCGCGGCCGGCCAGGCGCGCCATTTCGCCGGGGTGGGGCGTAAGGGCGGTGGGTGCGGTGCGGGCGCGCACCAGTTCAGGGCGTCCGGCGAGGGCCGTCAGCCCATCGCCGTCGATCAGCAAGGGCTTCTCCAGCCGCTGGGTGAGGCGGCGGGCGAGTTCCTGGCTTTCGGGGTGCAGGGAAAGCCCGGGGCCGAGCACCACCATATCCATCGGTGCGGCGGCTTCCAGCAGGCCGTCGAGGGCTGCCAGGGCAAGGGTGCCTTCGTCGGTGGCGGGCTGGGGCAGCACCACGATTTCACTGCCTTTGCTGGCAATGAACGGCGCGGCCGGCGCCGCCGTCGCGAGGTAGGCCAGGCCGCCGCCCGCCTTCAGGAAGGCCATCGCGGCGAAATAGGGCGCGCCGAGGTAGCGACTGCCGCCCGCCACAAAGAGCACTTTGCCAAAGGTGCCTTTGTGGCCCTCGCGCGGACGCGGCGGCAGGGGCAGCGGGTCGTTGACGGCCAGAGTGAGGCTTTCCTGCGTGTAGAGTTCCGGCGGGAAGGAAATGTGGGTGACGAAAAGTTTCCCGCCGTAGCGGAAGCCGGGGTAGAGCAGGTTGCCCGGCTTGGGCAGGCCAAAGGTGATGGTCGCGGCGGCTTCCACGGCAACGCCGAGCACCTGACCAGTGTCGCCAGCGATGCCGGAGGGGATGTCGAGGCTGAACACCGGCTTGCCGCTGGCGTTCAGCAGGCGGATGGCTTCGGCATAGCGCCCGGTCACCGGCCGGCTGAGGCCAGTGCCGAAAAGGGCATCGACGGCCGCGTCGGCTTCGGCAAGGGCCGCGCGCAGGGGAGCAAGGTCATCGCCTACCTGCTCAAAAGGCAGGCCGATGCGCCGCACCATTTCGTAATGGAAGTTGACGGTGTCGTCGAACTTTTCGGGGCTGCCGAGGCAGAAAATGCGGACATGCCCACCGGCAGAGTGCAGTTTGCGGGCGACCACCAGCCCATCGCCGCCGTTGTGGCCGCTGCCGCACACCACGACGAAGGTCTTGCCGCGCACGCCGAGTTCCTGCAAGATGACGTGGTAAGCAGCCCCTCCGGCGTTTTCCATCAAGATGGTGCCGGGAATGGCGTATTTTTCGATTGCGGTGCGGTCGAGTTGGCGCATTTCGGCCACGCGGGAGATTTTCATGGCAACCTCCGGGAAAGTGGAAGTAATGCAGGATGCAGGATGCAGGATGCAGGATGCAACTTGCATCTTGCACCTTGCAACTTGCATCTTGCATCTTTTTACAACCCCCACCCCTCCATCGCCCGCCGAGCAGCGCGCTCCAGCCCGGCCACGGCCTGGTCGAAGTGGGC
>CAYYRG010000070.1:0-1809 GCA_964474015.1 uncultured Anaerolineaceae bacterium
GGGCGTGAGACGCCGCAGCAACAAAGTTTGTTTACGCCTTTCCACCTTCCTTGCGCCATTGCTCGATGAGCTCCAGCGTGGCTTTGAGGTCCATATCCTGATGATAGGTCAGGCCATCGGGCGTCTGCACCTGAAACACCGGCGCATGGTTGCAGGCAGCGAGGCATTTGACCTCTTCCACCGTCACCAGCCCGTCAGGGGTCGTTTCGCCAATTTTGATGCCCAGGTTGTCGCACAACTCAGCCACGAATTTATCGGCCCCGCGCAAGGCGCAAGCGACGTCGGTGCACACCTGGATGCGATATTGCCCGGCAGGCTTGTCGTGGTAAAGGCTATAAAAGCCCACCACCGCCGCCACTTCGCTGACGCTGATGCCCACGATGCCTGCCACATCTTCCATCGCGGCCTTGGTGATGTAGCCGCCGCCGTCGCGCTGGGCAAGGTACAGCAACGACATCACCGCCGAACGCTTGTGCTCCGGGGGGTATTTCGCCAAAATGGCCTGCACTTCATCGGGATACTTCTCGGCAAGGCTGCTCACCGGTCAACATCTCCCAAAACAATGTCCACGCTGCCCACAATGGCGACCAGGTCGGCAATCATTGCCCCTTTCGCCATCACGGGGAGCGCCTGCAAATTTGCAAAGGAAGGCGTGCGCACATGCACACGATACGGGCGGGGCGTGCCATCGCTTTCAATGAACACGGCCAGGGTGCCACGCGGCGATTCCACCGCGGCATAGGCCGAACCCTTCGGTGGCGCAAACCCCTCCGTCCAGAACTTGAAGTGATGAATCAGCGCTTCCATGCTCACGCCGATTTCCTCACGCGGCGGGGGCATATAGCGGCGGTCATCGCTCCGCACTGCCCCACCGGGCAGGTTATCCAACGCCTGCTGGATGATCCGCAACGACTGCCGCATTTCTTCCACCCGCACGAGGTAGCGGCCATACACGTCGCCGCTTTCCTGCGTGGGAATTTCAAAATCATACTGCTCATAGCCGCAATAAGGTCGGGCTTTGCGGGTGTCGTAAGCCACGCCCGAAGCCCGCAGCATCGGGCCGGTGACGCCCCACCGCATGGCATCTTCTTTGCTGAGCACGCCCACGCCGCGGGTGCGGTCTTTGTAAATCGGGTTCTTGGTCACCAAGGCTTCGTATTGCTTCAGCCGCCGCGGGAACATCTGCAGGAATTCCCGCACGGTTTCCTCGAAGCCCTCAGGCACGTCGCGCCACAGTCCACCGGGGCGAATGTACGTCGTCATCATCCGCGCCCCGGAAACCATCTCGAAAATATCGAGAATGAACTCGCGCTCCCGGAACGTGTAAAGGAACAGGGAAGTCGCGCCCAGGTCGAGCAGGTGCGTCCCCAGCCAGACCAAATGGGAAGAGATGCGCTGCAATTCAGCGAGGATGACCCGAACAGCCTGCGCCCGCGGGGGCACTTCCAGGCCGGTCAACTTCTCTACCGCCAGGCAATAAGCAAGGTTGTTGCCGATCGGGTTGAGGTAATCCATCCGGTCGGTCATCACCTCGGCCTGCCAGTAGCGCTTCGCCTCCATGTTCTTCTCGATGCCCGTGTGCAGGAAGCCAATGTCGGGCACCACGTTGACCACCTGCTCGCCATCCAGTTCTACCAGCAAGCGCAGCACGCCGTGCGTGGAGGGATGCTGTGGCCCCATGTTGAGCAACACGGTTTCCCCCTTCAACGCGCGCTCAGAGACCAGGTGTTGCAATTCCTCAGCCGAAACTTCTATGGGTTCGAGCATAAGAACCTCGTAGGGAAGGTCATCGGGGTTGGGTAGTGGGTA
>CAYYRG010000070.1:1909-7692 GCA_964474015.1 uncultured Anaerolineaceae bacterium
CCCCCCCTGCTACCCACTACCTACTACCCAATACCTAACACCTATACTACCCACTACCTTCTCCCTTTCACCTTCTTGCTCTCGATTTCGTCGAAGTTAAAGGTAAACTGCACTTCCTCATAGCCCAGCGGGTAGTCCTTCCGCAGGGGGTGGCCTTCCCAATCATAGGGCATGATGATGCGGCGCAAATCAGGGTGCCCCACAAAGGGAATGCCAAACATATCGTAGACTTCGCGCTCATACCAGTTCACGCCAGGGAACACACCCGTCACGCTGGGCACCTCTTCGCCCTCGTTCACAGCCACACGCACCGTCAGCATGTCGGCGTGTTCGTAAGAGAAGAAGTGATACACCAGGTCGAAGCGCGGCTCGCGGCGCTGCCAGTAATCTACGGCTGTCAGATCTTCAACCACCTGAAAGCCAAACTCGTCGCGCAGGGCCGTGGCAGCCTCCACAATGCGCTCACGCGGCACCCTCACGACCACCTGCCCGTTCTCGCGGGCCACCTCGGTGCCCATGCGCGCGGCTAAGGTCGCCGCCACCGATTGGATGCGCTCTTCGCTCATGCCGCTTCCTCCTCGACCACAGCCCAATCGGTCAACTTCTCGCCCCTGACCTTTTCATAGAGCGTCAGCACGCCGTGAATCAGGGCTTCGGGGCGCGGCGGGCAACCCGAAACGTACACATCCACCGGGATGATCTCATCCACGCCCTGCAAGATCGCGTAATTGTTGAACACGCCGCCACACGAGGCGCAATCACCCATCGCGATGACCCATTTGGGCTCCGGCATCTGGTCGTAAAGGCGACGCACCACGGGGGCCATCTTGCGGCTCACCCGCCCGGCCACGATCATCAGGTCCGACTGGCGGGGGCTGGCGCGCATCAGTTCCATCCCAAAACGGCTCATATCATAATGGGAAGCCTGAGCAGCCATCATTTCAATGGCGCAGCACGCCAGGCCAAACAACGCCGGCCACATGGAACGGGTGCGCCCCCAATTGACCGCCTGCTCTAAGGTCGTGGTCACGATGCCCAGGTCGCCCAGTTTATGCTCTAATCCCATTCCAGGGCTCCTTTCTTCCAGGCGTAGATGTAGCCCACCAACACAATGGCAATGAACACCGCCATCTCAATCAACCCAAACAGCCCCAGGCTGCGGAACACCACTGCCCAGGGCAAAAAGAACACCACTTCGATGTCGAAAAGGATGAACAGCATCGCGACGCGATAAAAGCGAATGGGCTGGCGGCGGGTGCCTTCCCCCATGGGCGTCATACCCGACTCATACGGTGAGTACTTGGCGCGGTTCGGGTGACGCGGCCCGAAACTATCACCAATGACGACCACCAGCACAGCCAGCGCCGTTGCAAACAACAAAAGCAAAGCAATGGGCATGTATGCGAGCATCATAGGGACGCCTCAGTAAAAAGAAAAAGCGCGATTTCAACGCCTTACGGTGGCGAAAGTATAGCACAGCGCAAATATCCGTGTCAAATTTCACAAGAGGGGCGGGGTAAATTGGTGACAACCCTCACATGCCGCCACCTTCAAGGCTGGCTGGGCAAGCCCTTGGGCGGCTCGGCGGCTTCGGCGCTGGCCTCTGTTTCAGGCACAAAAGCCACGCCGTGCTGGTGCAGGGCGTCCAATACCAGATTCAGCCGCCGCCCGGCGCGATAATCTTCTACCGCAATCACCCGCAACGCCCCGGTAATCGCCCCCCACCGCTCCACCGGCAGGAAATCGTGCAGGCGGTTGGGCGTTTCGTAGAAGAATTCATGCCGAAAAACCGTGCGCTCGTCATCCAGATCGACAGAAAGGGGGTAAATCTGGGCTTCCATCAAGTCCTGAAAGAAGTGCGTGCCCAAAGAAGGCTCAGATGCTGGCCCCACCTTGTAGCCGGAAAGTTCGACCAGCGCCCGCGCGTTGTGAATGTCGGCATAACCCACGTACACCCCCAGGTCAGGGTTCGAGGTGCCCCAGCGGCCTGGGCCCACGCAAATGAACGTTTCTTCGGCCAACAGGTTGTTGAGCTTGCCAATCGCACGGGTCAGCAGGCGGCGGTGCTCGACGCTCCGCAAGGAAAAATAGCCCTCCGGCGGCACGAACACCACGTACCGAATGCCTTCCACCTGCCCGTAAGGCATCACGCTGTAAGTCTCCAGCACGACATCTTCCGGCCGCAAGTGTTTAGGGATCGCCACGCGCTGGGCGCGATAATGGCTTTGGGGGCGGCATTGCAAAATCGTAATGTCCACTTCAGGGCGGGAAGCCCGCGGGTTGGCCACGTGCGCCGCGAACTCCAGGTCCACTGGCACGCCATAGTGGCGTTCCAGGGTGGTGAGCATGGTGCGCATCCGCTCGGCAAAGGGCGTGCGGCGCAGCCATTCGTCAAAAGTAATCACCACATCCCGCAGGCGGTCTTTGGGCACCCGCTGGGTGTGTAACGGTGCCAGGTAGCCCTGCTCATCCAACGAGGCAATCAACGGCAACAAGGGGTAACGGCCGTGCAGCACCTCGTGCACTTCCACCGTGCGGAAATTGTTGGCTTCCAGGTCAATCAAATCAACGTAACGCTGCGAATAGTAGCGGCGTGCCTTGGCCGAGGCCGTGGGCTGCAATTCCGGATGGCTGAGCGCCACCAGCCGCGGGTAATCGTTCCCCACCCGGTCCACCGCCCGCGTGCCCAGCCCCCACACCAGCCGCACGAAGCCGTCTTCCTGCCGAATTTGCGCCGACCAGGGGAAAAGGTTGCGGCTGAAGGCCACCCCCGCCGCATGGGGAAAGTAGTAATGCCGATAGGCTTCCCCTTCCACCACCTGCAAAAGCACGGCAATGCGCTCGTCGTAATCGACCAGCCCGCGCGCCCGTCGGTAGAGCAACGGGTCGGGGCCCAGCCCGCTGGCATACACGCTGGCAATGGCCCGGATGAGCGCGTGCAGGTTTTCCTGCAGTGAGCCCTGGTTGGGCAAAAAATGGCTTTCGTATTTGCCGGCAAAGGCCGTGCCGAAGTTGTCTTCCAAAAGGCTGGAAGAGCGCACAATAAGCGGCTTGTTGCCCACTTCACGCAGCAATTCTTCGAAACGCGCCCGAATGTCGGGCGGGAAGTCACCCTGAAGGTATTCCTGCCGCAGTTGAGGGTATTCGGCCTGAATCTGCTCATCGGTTTTGTATTTCTGCACCGCCCATTTCATCAGGTCGTTGTGGGCCATGAAGGCATACATCACGTCCGCGCCCAGGAAGTACGATTCGGGAATGCGAATGTGCGCCTTGAGTTCGTCATCGCCCACCGAGAGCAAAATGCGATAGGCCAGCAACATGCCCGCCGCTTTGCCACCGATTTTCCCCGGCCCAATTTTGCGGCGGCGAATGTAATCCAGGTCTTCCACCCGCAACCAGCGCTTTGCCAGCCCCACATAGCCCAGCTGATCGCTAATCAACGCCCGGATGAGCACCACCTTGATTTCCTGCAACCGCGCCTCGAAACGCTCGGCTTCCTCAGGCGGCATCTTCTCGATGGCAAAAGCCTCGTCGAAGAGCTGCGCCCGCGGGGCCAGTTCCAGGTTGGTGCTCAAAATCTCTTCTTCCTCATCGGCAGTGGGGTTGCGCTCGTTCCGCACCTCCCGCAAAATGCGGTCGAATTCGCTGAAAGGCAAATGATAGGCAAAATAAAAGTCGGTCAGGTAGGCGCGCGCCCACTGCAAGCGCTCTTCCCACACTTCGGCAGGCTCTTCCACAAACGGGTTGCGGATGCCCTCCCGCCGCTGCGATTCGATGGCCATCTCCCGCACTTTTTCTTCGAATTCCTTTTTGGAAATCACCCCCCGCCGAAATAGCTCCTTACGCATCCGCCGCCGCACCCGCTTGCTGAGAATGGGGTATTGCAGCAAAATCTGGCGGATACGCCACAATGGGTCGGTTGAAGCAAAGGGCATGGTCATAGCCCCAACCTCCTCAAACCACCTGCCGATAAAACAAACCTGACAGGGGAAGCCCTGTCAGGTAGAAACCTCAACGCCGCCATGCCGGTTACAGGTGCATCGGCATGATGATGTGGATGAAATCAGAAGCGCCCACCGGCTTCAGCACACCGGGGCTGGCCGGCGCGGTCGTCTCTAACGCCACTTCGGGCGTGCGGATGGCTTCCAGCGCCTCGCGCAAGAACCGGACGTTGAAGGCAATCGTAATCGGTTCGCCTTCCACCGTGGCCGTCAGCGTGCTTTCGCTGGAGCCGGTGCTCTCAGAGGCCGCCGATATGCGCAATTCGCCGGGCACTTCCCCACCGGGCGTAATGGTGAGCCGGGTGCTTTGCGTGCCCTCGCGGGCAAAAATTTCAGCCTGCTTGCAGGCTTTCACGAAAGCCGCCGTGGAAACCACCGTGCGGGTCGCATACCGCTGCGGAATGATCTGCTCATAAGGAGGATATTCTCCCTCGATCAGTTGGGAAACCACCTCCACATCGTTGCCCACCCGAAACACGATCTGACCGCGCCCCGGCGGTGCCACCATGACCACGGGTTCCTCGTCTTCACGGGCGGCACGCGCCACTTCGTTGAGCGCCCGCGCCGGCACAATGAGAGAAAGCCCTGCTCCACCGCCGTTCTGCACGCTCAACTTGCGCACCGAAAGGCGATAACCATCGGAAGCCGCCGCGGTGAGGGTGTCGCCTTCCACCTGCAGGAAAACCCCGGTCAGCACCGGGCGGGCATCGTCGCTGGAAGCCGCAAAACCCACCTGCTGCACCATTTCGCGAAAATCGGCCACCGAAACCACCACGCCCGCATCCAGTTCCGGGGCCGGCAACGGCGGGAATTCATCGGCCTCGATACAGCGAATGTCGGTTTCGGAAGAGCCGCCATGCACATGCAAGGTGCGCCGGTCATCGTCGTAGTTCAGCCGCAACACATCTGCCGAGAGAATGCCGACCAAATCGGAAAACGTCCGCGCCGGCACCGTGGTTGCGCCTTCTTCTTCCACCTGGGCAGGCACCCACGCAGTAATGGCGAGTTCCAGATCGGTGGCCGAAAGGCGCAAACGGTTCTCGTCGGTCGCGACCAGCACGTTGCTCAACACCGGCAACGTGGTGCGGCTGGAAATGGCGCGCGCTACTGCCCGCAGCCCCTGCGCCAAATCTTCCCGCTTGACGATGACCTTCATGGCTACCCTCCCAAACCAGCATGGTTGTGTGCTTCTGTTGAAGTAAGTATACCATGAGAGCCTCATTTCCAGGCGTTGGTGGTATCATTATCATATGACTCCGACCGCCTGCCATCCCCGCCTCATCGCGGCCGGGATGCTGCTTCCCATTGAGCGATGAACCAGGCCTCCTGGCGACTGCGGCTCCGCTATGCCTTGCTGCTGGTCATTTTGGCAACGGTGCCATGCTATTGCATTGGCTTCGCCGCCGCGTTGAACGTCCCACGCCCTGCTGCCACGGCCACGCCGCGCCCCAGCCGCACAGCCACCGGCACCGCAGCCCTCGCACCCTCTTCAACCCCCACGCCGGGCTATTTCTACCCCACCCCCGGGCCTTCCCCTACCCCGCTGACGCCTACCGCAACCGCTACGCCCACCCCGACACGGACACCCACCCCCACTGCCACGCTCACGCCCACGGCCTCGAACACCCCCTTCCTGCCGCCCACAGCCACCCCCACGCCTGTTCCGCCAACCAACACCCCCACACCACCGCCACCCACCAACACCCCCACACCCCCCCCCCCCACCCCCACCCCCACCCCCCCCCCACCCCCCCACACCCCCACCCCCCCCCCCCCCCCCAC
>CAYYRG010000071.1:0-6328 GCA_964474015.1 uncultured Anaerolineaceae bacterium
CTCGACGGCCTTGCCAAAGTCGGCGCGCTGGCCCAAGCCGCCGCGGCGATGGGCATGCCCGCGTTAGCCCTCACCGACCACGGCGTGATGTACGGCGCGGTCGAATTCTACAAAGCCGCCAAAGAAGCCGGCATCAAGCCTATCCTCGGCATCGAGGCCTACATGGCTGCCCGCCGCATGAGCGACCGCACGCGCGAAGACAAGAAATCCTCGCACATCTTGCTGCTCGCGCAGAACGAAACCGGCTACAAAAACCTGCTCAAACTCGCCAGCGCCGCCCAACTGGAAGGCTTTTACTACTACCCGCGCATCGACCACGAAATTCTCGCCGAGCACAGCGAAGGGCTGATTGCGACCACTGGCTGCCTTTCCGCCGAAATCCCTCGCGCCCTGCGGGCGGGCCAAGAAGAGGAAGCCCGCGAAAAACTCGCCTGGTACGTCGATGTGTTTGGCCGCGAGCGCTTCTTCGTCGAACTGCAAACGCATCAGATTCCCGAACTGGAAACCGTCAACCGCGCGCTCATCGGCCTGGCTCGCGAATTCGGCCTCAAACTCATCGCCACCAACGACGTCCACTACCTCAAACCTGAAGACGCCCGCCTGCAAGATGTGCTCATTGCCATCCAAACCGGCAAACTGCTCACCGACCCCAAGCGGATGCGGATGACCGACAACACCTACTACCTCCGCCCGCCGGAAGAGATGGCAGCACTCTTCGCCGAGGTGCCGGAAGCCATCAGCAACACGCTACTGGTGGCCGAAATGTGCAATGTGCACCTGCGCTTCGCCGACGCCAAAAACCCGGAAGACAAAACCGGCTACAAACTGCCGCGCTTCGAAGTGCCAGAAGGCCACACCGCCGAAACCTACCTCCGCTACTTGTGCGAGCAAGGGCTGCAAGAGCGTTACGGCGAGCGTGCCAACTCGCCCGAAGTGCGCCAGCGGCTGGAGCACGAACTCGGCATCATCCACAAAATGGGCTTCGACGCCTACTTCCTCATCGTGTGGGACCTGGTCAAGCACGCCCGCGAACAAGGCATCTGGTACAACGCCCGCGGCTCGGCAGCGGGCTCCATCGTGGCCTATGCCTTGCGCATTACTATGGTGGACCCGCTGGAACATGGGCTGATCTTCGAGCGCTTCCTCAACCCCGGCCGCATCTCCATGCCCGACATCGACCTGGACTTCCCCGACGACCGCCGCGACGAGATGATGCGCTACTGCGCGGTCAAATACGGCGAAGACAAAGTCGCCCAAATCATCACCTTCGGCACCATGAAAGCCCGCGCCGCCGTGCGCGATGTCGGGCGGGTGATGGATATTCCCCTCAGTGAAGTCGACAAGGTCGCCAAACTCATCCCCAACGTGCCCGGCAAGCCGGTTTCCCTGGATGACGTCCTCGGTTTCTCGGCACAAAGGGAAACTGACCCCAAAAAGCGAAAAGACAAAGAAAAACTCATCGTGCCCGAACTGGTGGCGCGCTACGAACAAGAAGACTACATCCGCGAACTGCTCGACACCGCCCGAGCCATGGAAGGCGTGGTGCGCAACGTCGGCACCCATGCCGCGGGCGTCATCATCACCGATGAGCCGATCACCGAATACGTTCCCCTCCACCGCCCCACCAGCAACGACGCCAGCCTGCCGATTCAGAAAATCACCCAATACGAAATGTCCATTCTGGAATCGTTGGGGCTGCTGAAAGTGGACTTCTTAGGGCTGGCGACCCTCACCGTGATGGCGCGCGCCTGCGAACTCATCGAAGCACGCCACGGCATTCATTACGACCTCTCCAATATCCCCACCGACGACCCGGCCTCTTACGAACTGCTGGGCAAGGGCGAAACCGCGGGCGTCTTCCAGGTAGAAGGCCAGGGCATGAGCCGCTACCTGATGGAAATGAAGCCCAAAGAGCTCTCCCACGTCATCGCGATGATTGCCCTCTACCGCCCCGGCCCGCTGGAATTCATCCCCTCTTACATCCGCCGGATGCACGGCGAAGAAAAGCCCACCTATCGCCACCCCAAACTGGAACCCATTTTCAAAGAGACCTACGGCATTCCGGTTTACCAGGAACAAATCATGTTCGCGGCGATGGACCTGGCAGGCTATACCCCTTCCGAGGCCGACGACCTGCGCAAAGCCATTGCCAAGAAAAAACTCAAAAAACTCGAAAAGCACAACAAGCAATTTATCGAGGGCGCTGTGGCGCGCGGCATTCCGCGCGAAACAGCCACGGCCATCTTCGACGACTGGCTGGAATTCGCCCGTTATGGCTTCAACAAGAGCCATGCCGCCGACTACGGCGTGATCGCGGTGCAAACCGCCTACCTCAAAGCCCACTACCCGGCGGAATACATGACCGCCCTGATGTCGGTGGTCAAACACGACACCGACAAAATTGCCTTCTACGTCGCCGACTGCCAGCGGATGGGCATTCCCGTACTGCCGCCCAGCGTCAACATGAGCGGTTGGGATTTTCTCATTGAAGAGCAAGAAGGCAAACCCGCCATTCGCTACGCGTTGGGCGCCATCAAAAACGTCGGCAAAGCGCCAGTCGAGGCCATTTTAGAAGCCCGCGGCGACCAACCTTTCGCCGACCTGACCGACTTCGTCTATCGCGTCGACCTGCGCAAAGTCACCCGTCGCGCCCTGGAAAGCCTGATCAAAGCCGGCGCGCTGGATGACTTCGGCGACCGGCAGGCTCTGCTGGCGACCATCGATGACATGATGGGCATCAACGCCGCCCACTTCCGCGCCCAGGAAGCCGGGCAGTTTTCCCTCTTCGGCCCCGAAACCGGCCTGCGCCAGCCCGTGCGACTGCGCGAGCCGGAATACCGCGAAGACCGCCTGGCCGTGCTCGCGTGGGAAAAAGAACTCACCGGCACCTACCTCTCCGAACACCCCCTTTCGCCAGTGCGTGAATTGCTGCGCAAAGCCATTACCCACACCTCCCAGCAACTGAGCGACCTGCCGCCACACAGCAGGGTTTGGGTCGGCGGCATGATTACTGGCCGCCGCACCACCCGCACCAAAAAAGGCGACGAAATGGGCTTTGCCGCGCTGGAAGACCTGGAAGGGCACATCGAACTGGTCCTCTTCCCGCAGGCGTGGGCACAATTCGCCGGCCTGCTGGATATTGGCAAAGTGGTCCTGGTCTATGGCCGCGTCGACACCTACGGTGGCTCACCCAAAATTCTGGTCGAGCGGGTCGAAACCGACCTACACCTCATCACCACCCAGGAAGGCAAAGTGGTCGGCGTCAAACGCCCGGCGGTCGCGCGCGCCAACGGCGGCAAGAAGCGCGAAGCCTCCTCCCGCAACGGTAACGCCAGCAAGAAACCGCCTGCCAAACCCAAGGCTGCTTCCCGGTCCGCGCGTCCCAGCGCGCCGCCTCCGCCGCCCGAAGCCTTCCCCGAAGCGTGGGAAACCACCACCGCGCCGCCGCCCCCCACCGACCTGCGGGAAGACGACGCCCTCCCCCTGGCCGTCGCCGAGCCGGCAACCGCTTACGCCGCCCCATTGCCGAAAGCCACGCCCGCAGCAGCCCCCCCGCCGCCGCCACCGGCTGAGCCAACGCCACCCCCTCCGGCACCCCCCCCGTCCTCGGCGGCCTCCACCTTCCCCACCGCAGCGCCGGAAGCCGCCCCTCAACCCGCGGCACCGCCATCGTCTGAGGCAACGCCGCCCCCTCCCGAGCCAACACCCCCGCCGCCGGAACCCTCAACCGCGCCCCCACCACCGGCGGACACCCTGCCCGCTGCCGAGGCACCCCTGCCAGCCGACGCACCGTCCCACGAAATCCCCCTGCCTTCCACCCCGCGGCGGCGGCTGGTGGTCACCATTGCCGCCACCGGCGATACCATGCGAGACAAACTCCGCCTCCGCCGCATCTACGACAACATCATCGCCTACCCCGGCGACGACCGCTTTGCTTTCTACATCCTCGAAGCCGACCGAGAATATCTCATCGAATTCGAGGAAACCACCGGCGTCAGCGACGAACTGCTGGCAAGGTTGCAAAACATCGTCGGCGCGGAAAACCTGCGCGTGGAACCGTTGCTGTAACCCCAGAACATCCCTCCATCCCCCTGCGTGTTGAAGGAACCCCCTATGACCAAAGTGTTAGACATTGAACGCATTGCTGTGCTCACCTCGGGCGGCGACGCCCCCGGCATGAACCCTGCCATTCGCGCCGTGGTACGCACGGCCTTAGCGCACGACCTGGAAGTTTACGGCGTGGAAAGCGGTTACGAGGGCCTCATTCACGGCGCTTTCCAACGGCTGGAAGCCCGTGATGTCGGCGGCATCATGCAGCGCGGCGGCACCATGCTGCTCAGCGCCCGCAGCAAAGCCTTCCGCACCGAACAAGGGCAGCGGGAAGCCATCCATCAACTCAACAAGCACGGCATCGACGCGCTCATTGTCATCGGCGGCGACGGCTCGCTGCGGGGGGCGCACGCGCTGGCCCAACAGGGAGCGCACGTCGTGGGCATTCCTGCCTCTATCGACAACGACATCTGGGGCACCAACATGGCCATCGGCGTGGATACCGCCCTCAACACGATCATGGACGCGGTGGACAAACTGCGCGACACCGCCTCATCGCACCAACGGGCTTTCCTCATCGAAACCATGGGGCGGGAGTGCGGCTATCTGGCGGTGATGGCGGGCATCATCGGCGGGGCTGAGACCGTGCTGATCCCCGAAGTGGAAACCACGATGGAAGAAATCGCCAACTCGGTGGAAGACGCCTACAAACGCGGCAAAACCCACGCCATCATCATCGTGGCCGAGGGCGCAAAAATCAAAATCCACGACCTCGCCCGCTACCTGGACGAGGCCGATGTAGGCTTCAAAACCCGCATCACCATTCTGGGGCACATTCAGCGCGGCGGGCGGCCTACGGCATTCGACCGGCTGCTGGCTTCCCGCATGGGGGTGCGTGCGGTGGAAGCCGCGGTCAGCGGCCAGTTCGATGTGATGGTGGGCTTGCGGGGCCGCGAAATGGTGCTCGTGCCGCTGCAGGATGTGGTCAGCCGCCAACGGCGGGCCAACATGGAATATTACACCATGGCCCGAATGCTGGCGCGCTAAGTGCGAGTGGTCCCCCACCCCACCACAACCCAGGGCAACATGGCCCACCCGCCTGCCAGCAAGGGGCCGGTCAGGCCGGCTTCCCATGCAGCGAGAAGGTTGCTGCCCCCTACAAAGACGTAAAGCAACACCGCCCAACCCAGCGGGGCAGCGGCGGTTTCCCGCAAGGCTGGCGGCCTGACGAGCACTTCAAAAGCCCAAAGCGCCAGGGCCACCGTCAGCCACCAGCCCAAAAAGTTGTGCAATGGCACCCCAAAGTAGCCGCCGGGGGCTTCCCACACCCAGTGACGATAGTGCACCATCAGAGGGTCCAACACCAAATCCCAGGCCGTCATGATCACGCCGCCCAGGGCTGCCACCGCCCACGGCGGCGTTTTACGCCACAACACCGCCAGCACCCGACGGCTCATGACCCACGAAGGGTAAGCCATCATAAACCACGCCAGGGGGATGACGTAAGGCACCAGCCCTAAAAAGCGCGGCCCCAATCGCGCAGTGTAGTGATAGGGGCCATATACCCACCCCGTACGCACGCCAACGACTTCCATACCCAGGCCGACGCCGAACGTGAGCCCAAAGAAAGCCACGGCGCGCCTCCATCCCACCTGCCCGGCAGCATGCAAGAGCGCCGCAACCATGCCAAAAAGCGTCATCACCGGCGTGCCCCACGCGTACCATCCACGTGGCGCCAGATTGCCCAACAGCAGCGTTCCCAACACGGCATAAGCCGCCAGGAAAGCCGCAAGGGCCCACCGATGCAACCTTCCCCTCATGACCTTAATCTTCCTCGCTATCCAGACTTTCGCCAGGCTTCAGGCCATAGATTGCACCCTTGAGCACTTTAAGCGACAACAAAGCGCACTTCAGCCGTACCGGTCCCAAAGTAATGCCCAGCAGGTTCAACAAATCGTCTTTAGAAAATTGCTTGACTTCCTCGAGCGGCTTCCCCACGATGTGCTCCAGCAAAATATCGGCAGAAGCCTGAGACAAAGCACACCCCACACCATCGAAACGGGCGTCGGTCACCGTGCCGTTTTCATCCACTTTGAGTTCCATGTGCAAATGGTCGCCGCAGGTGGGGTTGTCGTCTTCGTAAACGAAGGTAAAATCGTCGAGGTGCCCGCGGAATTTGGGGCTTTTGTAGTGGTCGAGAATGTATTCGCGGTAAAGGTCTTCCATTGCAGATCTCCGGGGAAAGGGAGGGAAGGTAGTGGGTAATGGGTAGTGGGTA
>CAYYRG010000071.1:6428-7684 GCA_964474015.1 uncultured Anaerolineaceae bacterium
GGTAGTGGGTAATGGGTAGTGGGTAGTGGGTAATGGGTAGTAGGTAGTGGGAGGCTATGCGAAAACCTCTTTGGCTTTGTAGAGGGCGGCGATGAGGCGGTCGGCTTCGTCGGGGGTGTTGTAGAGGTAGAAACTGGCGCGGGCGGTGGCGGGAATGCCAAATTTGATGTGCAGCGGCTGGGCACAATGGTGGCCAGCGCGCACGGCGATGCCGTAATGGTCGAGAATTTGTGCCACGTCGTGGGGGTGAATGTCGTCCATCCAGAACGCGAACACCGCACCGCGCCGCTCGGTAGAAGTGCCCAAAATGTGCAAACCGGGCACTTCCTGCAAGCGCGGCAGCACGTACGCCGCCAACGCCTGCTCGTAAGCATGGATTTTCGCCATGCCGACGCCTTCCAGGTAATCGATGGCTGCGCCCAGCCCCACCACCTCGGCAATGGCAGGCGTGCCGGCCTCGAATTTGTGCGGGACAGCGTTGGTGGTGAAGCCCTCCAGGGTCACCCGCTTGATCATATCGCCCCCACCGAGGAAGGGCGGCATGGCTTCCAGCAACTCACGGCGGGCATAGAGCACCCCTACACCGGTGGGGCCCAACATCTTGTGCGAGGAAAACGCAAGGAAATCCGCACCGAGGGCCTGTACATCCACCGGCGCGTGGGGCACCAGTTGCGCACCATCCACCAGCACCAACGCGCCGGCAGCGTGCGCCTGGCGGGCAATTTCTGCCACATCGGGCTGAAAACCGGTGACGTTGGACATGCCGCTCACCGCCACCAGTTTGGGCCCCTGCGCCAACAGGTCAGGCAACGCTTCCATCTCCAGCGCGCCTTCGGGCGTTACCGGCAGGAAGGCCAAACGCACACCGCGCTCGGCAGCCAGCATCTGCCAGGGCACGAGATTGGCATGATGCTCCATCTCGGTGAGCAGCACCACATCACCCGCGTGCAGGTTGGCGCGCCCCCAGGTATAGGCCACCAGGTTGATGGCCTCGGTAGCATTGCGCACGAAGACAATTTCACGCGGCGAGGCCGCGCCAATAAACTTCGCGACTTTGGCGCGGGCTTCTTCGTAGGCCGCAGTGGCTTCCTCCGCGAGGGTGTGAATGCCGCGGTGGATGTTGGCATTGTGGTGCAGGTAAAAATCCGCGATGGCTTCCACCACCTGACGAGGTTTCTGGCTGGTAGCAGTAGAATCCAGATAAATCAACGGCACGCCCGGGCGGGTTTCCCGCTGCAAGGCGGGGAAATCCTGCC
>CAYYRG010000072.1:0-7551 GCA_964474015.1 uncultured Anaerolineaceae bacterium
CGTCCTTCGACTTCGGGCTTCGCTCATGCTCAACCCTCCGCTCAGGACGCTGCTTTCGCTTGCTCCTCAGGGCTTTTGGAAAGCAACGCGGCGCTCACGCGCTTTCTAACGCGGCCAGGCGCTCGGCTTCCTCGCGGGTGGCGAGTTCGTCGATGAAGTCGTCCAGTTCGCCGTCGAGCACCGCGGGCAGGTTGTAAACCGATTTGTTGATGCGGTGGTCGGTGACGCGCGATTGGGGAAAGTTGTAAGTGCGGATTTTCTCAGAACGCTCGCCAGTGCCCACCTGCGAGCGGCGGGCAGCATCTTGCTCGGCGCGGCGGCGGGCTTCCTCGATTTCGTAGAGGCGGGCTTTGAGGATGCTCATCGCCCGCAGTTTGTTCTGCAACTGCGAGCGCTCATCCTGGCAGGCCACCACGATGCCGGTGGGCAGGTGGGTGATGCGCACCGCGGTGGCGTTCTTCTGGACGTTTTGCCCGCCCGCGCCCGCGGATTTGTAGACGTCGATTTTGATGTCTTTCTCAGGGATGTCGATTTCCACATCGTCCACCTCGGCCAGCACGGCCACGGTGGCGGTGGAGGTGTGAATGCGCCCCTGCGATTCGGTGGTCGGCACCCGCTGCACCCGGTGCACCCCGGCCTCGTATTTCAGGCGGGAATACGCGCCCTGACCTTTGATGAGGAAGGTGATTTCCTTGAAGCCGCCTAAACCGGTTTCGTTGGAAGACATCACCTCCACCTTCCACCCCTTGCGCTCGGCATAGCGGGCATACATGCGGAAGAGGTCGGCGGCAAACAGGGCAGCCTCTTCGCCGCCGGTGCCGGCGCGGATTTCGATGATGACGTTGCGGTCGTCGCGCGGGTCTTTGGGCAGCAACATGCGCTTGATTTCGGCTTCCAGTTGCGCCTGCCGCGGCTCCAGTTCTGCCAGTTCTTCTTTGGCGAGTTCCTTGAGTTCGGGGTCGTCGCCCGATTCGGCCATCTGGCGGGCTTCCGTGACCTGTTGCAGCACCTTGCGGTATTCCGCCGCCTTTTGCACCAACGGCTCCAGTTCGGCGCGCTCTTTGGCTAAGGCCGCGGCGCGCTTGTAGTCGTCGCCCACCTCGGCCAGGGCCTGCTCGATTTCGGCAAAACGCTTCTCGATGCCGGCAAGTTTGTCCAACATACGCGGGTTCTCCTCAACGCAGGGATGCGCGTTGATTATACCAGCGCGAGCGACTTACAGGCTGAGCGGCTCGGCGCCACGGCCAATGTTGGCCAGGAATTCGTTACGGGTGGCCGGGTTGGTGCGGAAATAGCCCAACATGGTCGAAGTGACCATGCGCGCGTCGTGTTTCTTCACCCCGCGAATCATCGCGCACATGTGGAAGGCTTCCAGCACCACCGCCACGCCGTAGGGGTGCAGCAACTCGTCGAGGAAATCGGCAATCTGGCGGGTGAGGCGTTCCTGCACCTGCAGGCGACGGGCGAACATATCTACAATGCGGGGGATTTTGGAAAGCCCCAGCACCCGGCCGCGGGGCATGTAGGCCACATGGGCGCGCCCGATGAACGGCAGCATGTGGTGCTCGCACAGTGAGTAAAACTCAATGTCGCGCACGATGACCATTTCGTCGTAGTCCACTTCGAAGAGGGCATCGTTCACCAGCGCCACCGGGTCGGTGCGGTAACCGGCCAGCAGTTCGCCGTACATGCGGGCGACGCGGTCAGGGGTGCCTTGCAGGCCTTCCCGCTGGGGGTCTTCGCCCACAGCGGCGAGAATGTTGGTGACTGCGGCGCGAATGCGGGCTTCGTCGATTTCGCCAGAAAGCAAAGCCGCGGCCTCATGGAGGGAAGCATCGGAAAAACTCATCTCAACCTCTCAACTCACAGCAGGATTGAAGAATACAACAGGCACATTTTACCACCTTTTTTCTTTATTGTTATGATAAAATTTCAATAATTACACCCACTACATTTCCCTCGGGAGGATTTCCGTGTTTCCAAGTTACCTGCTTGCACTACGCGAAGGCATAGAAGCCGCCTTGATCATCGGTGTGGTCCTCAGCGCCCTGCGCAAGACCGGCCAGGCGGCACTGGTTTCAGCAGTCTGGTGGGGGGTCGGCAGCGCCGCCCTGGTGGGCGCAGGGGCTGCTTTTCTGCTCACCCGCTGGGGGCTGACGTTGGAAGGCCACGCCAGTGCCGCTTTCGAAGGCGCAACCATGTTCGCGGCGGCAGGCATTCTGACGTGGATGCTTTTCTGGATGAAAGGCCACGCCGCCGATTTGCAGCGCACCGTCACCCAGCGCGTGGCCGCTGCGGCGGGGCAAGGCAGCGCCCGCGCCCTTTATGGCCTGGCCTTCTTCGCCGTGCTGCGCGAAGGGCTGGAACTGGCGCTCTTTCTCAGCGCCGCCGCTTTCACCTCCACCGCCGCACAAACAGCCAGTGGCGCCCTGCTGGGGCTGGCCACCGCGGCGTTGCTCGGCTGGGCGCTTTTCACGGCCACCCTGCGGCTCAACCTGCGCCGCTTTTTCCAGGTGACGACCGTGCTTCTGTTCCTCTTTGCAGCCGGCCTGATAGCCAATGGCGTACACGAATGGAACGAAATCGGCTGGATTCCCGCAGGGGTGGAGCATCTGTGGAACACCGCCGGCTTGCTGCGCGATGCGTCGCCGCTGGGCAGCGTGCTGACGGCACTGTTCGGCTACCGCGCCAGCCCTTCGCTGAGCGCGGTGCTGGCCTATGGCGGCTATATGGCCACGGTGGCCGCCGCCCTGCGGCTCACCCGCCGCCCACCGGCCCACCCCGATGCCGCCTGAGCCTGCAGGCGGTATAATGAGCCCATGCACATTCTGGTTACAGGCAGCACCGACTTTGTAGGGCAGGCCGTCATCCGCCACCTGGCGTTAGCCGGGCACCGGCTGCGTGCGCTCATCCCGCCGGGGCCGGAAAGCCCTGCCCTACCCCCCGGCGTGCCGGTAGAAGCCATCCTCACCGCGCCCGACGATGTGCGCGGCCTGCGCGCTGCGCTGGCAGGCGTCGATGCGGTGGTTTCCGTGGCCGGGGCAAGGCTGCCCGCCCCCGACGAAGACCCCTTAGGGCTGGTGCGCCACACCCAGGCTCTGGCCGAAGCCGCCGCCGACGCCCGCACCCCGGCCATCTTACACCTGAGCACATTGGGCGCCGAACCTTCCTCGGCCTTCCCCTGGTTCAAAGCCCACGGGCTGGCCGAACTGGCCTTGCGGCGCAGCGGCGTGCCGCTCACCGTGTTCCGCACTGGCATACCTTTTGGCGCGGGCGACGCCTTCAGCACCACCTTTGCCCTGCTGCTCCACGCCGCGCCAGTCTTCCCGCTACCGGCAGGGGGCACCACGCTGCTGCACCCGCTGTGGGTGGAAGACCTGGCCGCCACCGTAGCCCTCACGGTGGAAACCCGCCCCCCGCGCGGGGAAACCCTGGCCCTGGGCGGGCCCGAACACCTCAGCCTGCGAGAGGCCGCCGAAACCTTGAGCCGTGCCCTCGGACTGCGCCGCCGCTTTGTCGGCGCTTCCCCCGCTTATTTGCGCCATCTCATCACCTGGCTGCGCTATTTCTTCCCCCGCCTGCCCGTTTCTCCCTTCTGGCTGGATTATTTCGCTGCCGACCGCATCGCCCCGCCCGACACGTTGCCCCGTGAATTTGGCCTGTTGCCCGAACGCTTCGCCCATCGCCTGCAACACCTGGAAGGCGTGCCCTGGCGCAAGCGTTTGCTCCAAACCCTGCTTGCGAGGTAAGCCATGCGTCGTCTGGCCCTGCGCGGACAAACCTTCGAAATTCGCTTTCTGGAAACCCCCGCCGAGATGGACGCGGTCGAAGAAATTCAACGCGCCGTCTGGCCGGGTTCGGAAACCGATGTCGTGCCTTCCCACCTGCTGCTGACCATTGCCCACAACGGCGGCGTGGTGCTCGGCGCCTACCACCTGGAAAGCGGGCGCATGGCCGGCTTCGTGTACGGCTTCCCCTGCATGGCCGAAACCCCCGACGGCTGGCAGTTCAAACACTGCTCGCACCAGTTGGGGGTGCACCCCGACTTCCGCAACCTGGGGCTGAGTTTTCACCTCAAACGGGCCCAATGGCAATGGGTGCGCCACCAGGGGTTGCCGCTCATCACCTGGACATACGACCCGCTGCTCAGCCGCAACGCGCACCTCAACATCCGCAAACTGGGGGCGGTCTGCCGCACCTACCTGCGAGAAGTGTATGGCCAGATGCGGGACGGTCTGAACGCGGGCCTGCCTTCCGACCGCTTTCAGGTAGAACTTTGGGTCGAAGCGCCGCGCGTGCTGCGGCGGCTGGAAACTGCCCCGCCTCTCGCTCTCGACCTGGCGCACTACCTGAGCGCCGGGGCACGCATTCTCAACCCCTCCGCGCGCGGCGAGGGCGGCTTCCCCGTGCCCATGCCCCCACCCGCGCCGCCCGAGGGCGACCTGCTGCTGGTGGAAATCCCCCCCGACTTCCAGGCCCTGCGCGCTGCCGACCGCGACCTGGCCCTCCGCTGGCGGCTGCACACCCGCGGCATCTTCGAAGACCTCTTCGCCCGCGGGTACCTGGTGACCGACCACGTTTACCTGCCTGAGCCTTTCCCGCGCAGTTTTTATGTTCTCACGCATGGTGAGGCCACATTAGGGGTATAATTGCGCTCGCGTCAGGGCAACCTGGCGCCATCCCAAACCAAAGCACGCTCATCACCTGCCATGCACATCGGCTTTGTTGCCACCCGTTTTGCGGGCACCGATGGCGTTTCGCTGGAAACCACCAAGTGGCGCGCCATTCTGGAGCGTCTGGGGCACACCGCCTATTTTTGCGCCGGGGAGTTGGACGAAGACCACCTCCCCGGTATGCGCGTCCCCGAGATGCACTTCCAGCACCCTGAAGTGCGCGCCCTGCACGATCAGGCTTTCGGCCACGCCTCGCTGCCCGACGATTTCTACCCGCGTCTGGAAGCCACCGCCACAGCCATTCTCACCGCCCTGCACCGCTTCGTCGCCACCTTCCGCATCGACCTGCTCATCACCGAAAACGCCTTGACCATCCCCATGAACCTGCCGTTGGGGGTGGCATTGCGTCGTCTGATTGCCGAGACCCACATTCCCACCTGGGCGCACCATCACGATTTCTACTGGGAGCGGGAGCGTTTTCAGGGCAGCCCGGCGACCGATGTCCTTGAAGCGGCCTTCCCGCCGGCGCTGCCAGAAGTGCGTCACATTGTCATCAACCGTCCGGCGCAGCGCGACCTGCAAGCCCGCCGGGGGCTGGAAAGCACGGTCATTCCCAACATCTTCGACTTCAACCGCGCCGCGGTGGGCATTACCGCCGCCAACCGCGACCTGCGCGCCCGCCTGGGGCTGAGCGACGATCATTTGCTCATCCTCCAGCCCACGCGGGTGGTGCCGCGCAAGGGCATCGAGCACGCGATTACCTTAGTGCGCGAACTGCGCCGCCGCAAGCGCCAGTTACTGGGCAAAGAACCGGTGCTGGTGGTGAGCCACCACGCGGGCGATGAAGGCATGGAATATCTGGAACATCTGCAAACCTTAGCGCGGCGTTGGCGAGTGCCCTTTTACTACACCCCCCACCATTTCTACGCCCGCCCGCCGCGTGACAACGGTGCCCCGGCCTACAGCCTGTGGGATGCCTACGTCCATGCCGACTTCGTCACCTACCCCAGCCGGTACGAGGGCTTCGGCAACGCGCTGCTGGAAGCCATCTACTTCCGCCTGCCGATGCTGGTCAACCGCTACAGCGTGTATGTGGAAGACATTGCCCCCTTAGGCTTCGATTTAGTGGAAATTGACGGCGAGGTGAACGCCGAAGCGGTCGAAGCAGTCATAGAAGTGCTCCGTGACCCGGTGCGTCGCCGCCGGATGGTGGAGCACAACTATCAACTGGCGCGCGAGCACTTTTCCTACGAAGCCGTCTTGCCCATCTTCGAGCGGCTCCTCACCACACCCTACCCCGCGCCGGTGGGGCCAGGCTACCCCTAACCAACAACACAACACCAGCGCAACCACCATTAAATCAACCCCGAGGCAAGTGCTTTCCCTGCCTCGGGGTGTTTTTTGAGGAAGTGCCTTCAGCCGCACGGGCGCGCTTCTGAGTCCTTTAGGCTATACGAAAAGCATTGCCGGCGGCAAGGCTGTCAGATGCCCCCAGCGTGTGCTCGCAAGAATATAGCACGCGAAAAGCACGAACAGCACCAGCAAGATCACGCCACAACCCACCCCGCTGCACGAGCAACCTTTGCCAAAGCCAAAGCGCTCTTCCAAAAATTCGAACAGCCAGGTGAGCACCACCAGGCGCAACAAGCCGCCTAAGCAGCCGGGACGATCGCGATTCATGGCTGAACCTCCTGAGGGGTGGGCGTGGGTGTGGCCGTCGGCACAGGGGTCAGGCTCGGCAACGGCAACAGGTAGGGGGCATTGTTCGGCACCAACATCACCTGCACGCCCGGCGCAAGTTTCTCGATGTATTGATAAGTCAGCAGGTCGGGGTTGTCTTTCAGCACCTCGGCAATCACTTGCAGCGCCTGAGCCTCGGCCTGGGCCTGGATGATGCGCGCCTGGGCATCGCCTTTGGCCTTGATGACCGCCGCATCGGCCTGCCCCTGCGCGACCTGTCGGGCCTGTTCGGCTTCTTGTTTTTTCTGCTCGACGACGAACTTGGCCTGCAAAGCCTTTTGCTCGGCAATCTGTTTCTGCTCAATGGCCCGAGCATACTCATCGGTGAAAGCGATGTTCCGCAACACGAAGTCTTCCAAAATCAGGCCGTTCTCTTCCAGCCGCTTCTTCAGGTTGTCGGTAATCATTTGCTCCAGTTCGAAGCGTTTGGTACTGATGACTTCCTCGATGCGGAACTGCGAAACGGCATCGCGGATCACGCCGCGCACCAGGGGGCGCACCAGTTCATGGGCATAGCGATCCTGCCAGGCGATA
Organism: uncultured Anaerolineaceae bacterium; assembly: GCA_964474015.1. Lineage (GTDB taxonomy): Bacteria > Chloroflexota > Anaerolineae > Anaerolineales > DRMV01 > DRMV01. The sequence goes on from CAYYRG010000072.1 coordinate 6,948, forward strand.
TGCACCTCGACCACCTTGGCCGGGTCGATGGAGAAAATCACCGAGGAATCCATATAAACCAGCTGACCGTCTGCCGTCCGCGCCTTGATGGAATCATCGCCCTCCACGGCGCCTTCGCTCGGCGTGGACGACATGGTGTAGGTTTGCTTAGAGATGGGGTAATAGACGACGTACTCCACGTAAGGCACAATCCAATGCAGGCCAGGGGTAAGCGCCTGCGAGCGATAGCCGGTCGGGGAAAGGGCCGAAATCACCACACCGCGCTCCTGGGGCGGCACGAACACCAGCCCTGCGCCCACGCTGGTCACCAGAATGGCTGCCGCAGCCAGGGCCAACAAAGCACGCGCCAGGGGCTTGACAGGCTGGTGACGGGTGGCGCGTACCACCAACAGCCCCAGCACCCCTAACGCCCCCAACCAGAGCAGCCCGCTCAAACCGCGCACAACGCTGACGAGATCCACATTTTCCTCCTTCTTTCCTGTTGGCCGACGCCGCGAAACGACACTTTCATTCTATCATACGGCCAGGTCGTGGCGAGCCACGCGTTCCACCATCGTAAAAGCCTGCGGGAAAGCCCTGCCCGCCCGACCTCAGCCTCCCTTTT
>CAYYRG010000073.1:0-7452 GCA_964474015.1 uncultured Anaerolineaceae bacterium
CGTCGGCAATGGCCTGGGCAACCAGGCGCAGGTTGTGGAAGGTGAACGTGTCGGAAATGACGGCACGCCAGCCGTCGGTGCCAAAGTGGATGGGCATAGGGGAACCTCGGGGAAGGAATCAGGAATTAGGAATTAGGAATCAGGAATTAGGAATTAGGAATTGCGGGGGATGATGGGGGGCCTTATGGGGTGGTGCTTTCTTCGTCCGTGGGCTCCAGAATTTCTCGCGCCAGGGCCAGCAGGGCGGTGCGCTCTTCGCCTGCGACGTTTTTGGCGAGCAGGTATTTTTCCAGCAGTTCCAAATGCGTCAGACGTTCCAGGGGTTCGTTGCCGAGGCGGGCGCGGGCTTCCACCTGCGGGCGTTTGATGAGGTGGAATTCCAGCGCCTCGGCGGCATAGGCGCGTAGGGCAGCGTCGTCGATGCTGGCTTCCAGGGCCTGGGGATACGTAACGACCAGGCGCACGATGGCATCTGTGAGGTTTTCGCGAGGGCCGAGGGCTTCCAGCAGCCGTTGGGTAGGGCTGACTTCGTTGGTGAGGGTGATGCGCTGCTCAATGACCGGGCGCACCGGTAGTTTGCGCCATGAGACCTGGGTGGGCTTTCCCGGTTCGATGGTGGCAATGACGAAGAATTTGTCTTCCCTGGCCTCGCCGAAATCCACCCGCTCGATGGAGCCGGGGTAAACGACGGGCGGCTGGTTTCCCTCGTTGAGGTTCTGGTGTTTGTGGATGTGCCCCAGGGCGACGTAGGCCCAGCGGGGGTTTTTGACCAGGGAGGCAGGAAGCACCAGGTCGTGCCCCAGCATCACCAGCCGTTCTGTGCCATATTTTGCGCCTTGCACCGAAGCATGGGCGGTCAACACTAAGGGCAAGTGCTCATCAGCCTGTTGCATCAGCCGTTCCACGCCGGCGGTGAGCAGGTCGGCCATGCGCTCGTAGAGGGCTTGGCTGGAGAGCCCATGGGCATCATCGCCCAAGAAGGCCACCAGCCCGCTCCGGGAAACCCACGGCAGGGCCACGATCTGCAGTGGCAGGCCGTCCAGGTCGGCGGGAGTGAGGAGCGTCGGCTTGTCGACCACCTGCACGTGGGGCACAGCAAATGTTTCAAAGGGGTCAAGGGCGTGGGCGCGTCCCAAAGCGGGGGAAAGGTCGTGGTTGCCCACCAGCAACACGGTGGGGATGCCAGCGCGGGAAAGCCGCATGATCCGTTTGCCCCATTCGCGGATGAACGTCGGCGCGGGTGCGCGGTCTTTGAAGGCGTCACCTGCAAAGAGTACCAGATCCACTTTTTCCCCGATAGCCGTCTCGACGATGACATCCAGCGAGCGCAGGAAATCCATGACCCGCACTGGCAGGCCGGTTTCGGGGTCGTGCTTGCCGCGGTTGAGCATGTCGATGTGGGCATCGGCAAAATGGAGGATGCGCATCAGTAGCCTCGCTCGGGCTGGTAGCGGTTGAAAAGTGGCTGTCCTTTGAGATAGCGGCTCAGGTTGGCGGCAAACAGTTTCATGGCGCGAGCGTGGTAATGGGGCGTGTTGCCGGCAATGTGGGGGGAAAGGATGACGTTGGGCATCTCCCATAGCGGGCTTTCGGGGGGCAACGGCTCGTGAGGGAAGACATCCAGGGCTGCCCCGCCGAGGTGCCCGCTTTTCAGGGCGGCGATCAGGGCTTCGTGGTCTACCACCCCGCCGCGGGAAACATCGACCAGGAAAGCCCCCGGCTTGAGCGCCGCGAGCACTTCCGCGTTCACCATGCCGCGGGTTTCGGGCGTCAGGGGCACGGTCACCACCAGAAAGTTGCATTCCCCGGCCATGCTGCACAGGGCCTGGGGCGGGTAAAGGCGGCGGACAAAAGCGCCCTGCGGGTCGCCATGCCCGGCAGGCGTGTAGCCGTGGTCTTTGGGATGCCTGACATCGCGTTTCGTGGCCAGCACGGTGGCGCCAAACGCACGCAACAGCCGGGCCACCTCTCGCCCCAGGCTGCCATAGCCCACGATGCCCACTGTGCTGGTGTTTAGTTCCACCGGCATGAAACGCTGCCAGCGGTCTTCGGGCCATGCCTTTTGCCGCTGGGAATCCATCAGTGCCGGCAGGCGATGGCCCAAGGCCAGCAGCATCATCAAGACGTATTCCCCCATTTGCGGCACGGCTGCGCCGCTCATGGTGGTGGCGATGACTTTTCCGCTCCGGATGAGGGGATGATCGGCCGCGTGATCAATGCCCGCGAGGTGAAATTGAATCCACTTCAGGTTGGGTGCGGCTTCAGGGTCCGGCAGGGCGCTCCAGGTGTAGAGGATTTCCACCCGCTGCCAGAGGGCGGGCGGCACTTCTTCCGCTGTGCGCGCGGGGTGGACGATGATTTCGGCTTCCGGCGCGGCGGCCTTGAGCGGCTGCAGGTGGTCTTCTTCGATGGGGAGGGTGATCAAAATGACGGGGTTTCCCATGGTTACACCGTAAGGATGAGGGCGTTGGCGAAGGCAAACAGGAAGAGCAGGCCAATTTCGGCGGTGCGGGCATGGGCTTGCGCGACGGGGTACAGAGCAGCCGCTGAGCCTAACATCAGCGTTAGGGCGAGGGTGTGGACGGCGAATTTGTGGTCTTTCAGGTAGGCAAGCATGGCGCAATTGTACCGCGGTTCAGGGGATGGATATGCCCGCGGCGGTCAGCGTGGCAAGCCAGGTGTGGCCATCGTCCAGGGGAAAGAGCGCGATGTTCATCTGGATAGGGGAGATGTTGGAAGGGGTCGGCTGGCGGCGCCATTGGCTCCAATAGGCGTGGTTTTCCGACCAGGCAGCGGTGCGCTGCCACCCCTGGCCGGTGGTAGCCTGCTCGAGGGCCTTGACGAGCGCGGCGATGTCTCCTGCCGGCCACACCCAGGCGTATTGGCTTATCGCCGCGTTGTGTCCGAGAGGGGTCATGCTGCCCCGAAAATTGACTCCCGTGACGCGCACGGCGGCGTAGGTGCTGAGCCCTGCCCAGTGGGGCAGGTGCTGGTTCAACAGATAGACGGGGTCGGAGGCGTCGAAGGCTTCTTTGCAGCCCATACCGCCTGGCCCTGGATGAACGCGGAAATCCAACAGGCGTTTGATGGGCGTTGCCCAGGGATGTATCCAGAGGGTGAGTTCGTCGCCGTATTGCGGCTGGCACCAGTGCGCCCGCGGCGCGTTGAAAGGAGGACGGACAAGGCTTCCCCACCCCCCAGCGCGTTCGATGGGCAGGGGCTGCCAGCCTGCCTGTTGCAAAGCAGCGTTGAGCGCGGGCAGCATTTGGGGCGCGCCTTCGGCGGGGCGCGGTGTGAGCGCCAACCATTCCTCTTCGGGCGAGCCGCTGAGTGGGAAGTGGTAAGTGATGTGCACCCTGCCCAGGGGCTGAAGCAGGGGGAGGCTATTGAGGGGAGCGAGGGGAAGTTTGCCCGGCGAAAGGCGGAAGCGCGCCCGCCCGTTGCCCATACTGAGCAGCCATGCGCTTGCCAGGGCCTGGCCGGCGGGGCTGGTCAGGTCGCCGTGGATGCGCAGGGTAGCGGCAGGCACTTCCGCTTGTTTGGGAAAGCTTCGCTGGGGCAAGAGCAACAGCGCCACGGTGCGCCAGCCTTGCCTGTTTTCCCACACGAAGAGGCGGGCCTGGTAGCGATGGCCGCCCAGCGAGCGGCGCTGCCAGGCGCTCCAGGCAATGTGGGTGCCGTCCTGGGTTTGCACGGCCTGCCAGTGCTGGGCGCGCATTTGGTCGTCGAACCAACGACGCAGGGCGGTGGGCGATCGAGAGGTTTTCAAGACGATGTGGCTGATGAAAGCCGCCTCGAGAGGAGCAGGCCCGGAGATAGCGACGGGTTGAGCGTCGGGCGGCGGCTTAAGGGTGGGCATCTTGACCACGCCGGGCAAAGGGCCGGGCATGGTAACGGGAGTCAACGAGAGCAGGGCGCGTAACAGGGAATTGCAGCCTCCGATGGGGGGAGAGCCGCGATGTATTTGCAGGTAGGCGATCAACCGCGCGCCCTGCTGCTGCACGAGCGTCAGGTTTGCTCGCGCCTGGCCGTGGTCTTGGCACAGCAAGATGGAGGGGGCGGCGTCGGCGGGCATGGGCTGGCGCAGGAAGCGGGTAAGCCGATGGCGGAGGGGTGGGGGAAGGGTGGCGAGACGGCGGTTGAGGCGTTCCTCCCCCGGCTCTTCCCAGCCCGCGCGCTGCAAGGCGCGGAGAAGTTGGCGGCCAGCCTGCTCGGGGGTGCTTTTGGCCGGGGCTTTCAGCCAGATCTGTTCATCGATGGCGGTGGCAGAGGTCGTGACACGGGATGCACCAAGAATCTGCCAGCCGGGAGGGGCTTCCAGGGGCGTGTCTGCCGGGAGTGCCTGGACCCAGATTTCACCATCCGGCGGCGTGGCGGCGAGAACCCACGCGGCAAGTAAGGCTGCGCGCCCTGCTTCGTTGCCCTCTCCTTCCCAGGCCAGCGGTTTGGCCTGGGCGGTGAGTCGCTCCCACGGCACGGGTGGATGGCCAAGCCACCACAACATGCCGCCGAACAGCAGCACGACCAACAACCCTGCCGCAGCCAGCGCGCGACGACGAGATTTTGAAAAACGAGACATGATTCGCCTCCTGTTTGTCCTCCCTGGGAACGATGGAAGCCACTTGTATGGGGGAAAGAGGAACGCTGAAAAGCACGCTCAGGGGCGCATCAGCGCCAGCAAGAGCGGCAGCAAGATGCACAGCGAGCCAATCACAAAGGTGATGCCTACCACCAACAGCACCCATGTCCCTGAAGCATTGCCTTGCTCTAATACGGCATCGGCAGGGTTCTCGGGGTTGTAATAAACGGTCACCTGGCTGCCTTCGGGGTAGCGCGCCGCGAGGCGTTCCGCTTTGCGTCGGCTATTGCTGCCAGGCGCGCCCTGTGCCCAGATGCGACGCCCCTCGTAACGTTGCCCCATCACGGTATAGGTGTAGGTGACGGCAGGCGAATAGGTGTAGGTGGTCAAGTTGGTGTCGCTATCCCAATATTCAGATGTTTTGACGCCAGAAGTCAGGATGGTGCCCTGGGTGGCCGGCCAGCCGTAGGTTTCAGAGGCTTTCCGACGACCACGGAAATACCACACCAGAGCGCCCACGCCGGCCAGGAAGAAAGCGCCCATAAAAGGGAGCATGCACAAGAGAAGGGAAAGTTTATCCATGAACTCCTCCTCTCTGGGCGGGGGGTGTCGCCCGCCCGGCTACCACAGAAGGGCGGCCACGGTCAGCAGGCTGATGAAAGTCACCAACAACAGGATGTATTTGCCCAGCGCCGCCATCACGTCGCCTTCCTGCCCGGCCATGCCGGTGGTGCTGGCGCCGACGACGACTTTGGTGGGGGCGAATACCGAAGCCAGCGCCCCGCCACTGCTTTGCGCGGCCAGAATGATGGCTACACTGTATCCCAACAGGTCAGCAGTGCGCTGTTGCAAGGCGGCAAAGACGACGTTGGAATTGGTATTGCTGCCAGTCATAAAAGCGCCCAGCGCCCCGACCCACGGCGCGACCAGCGGGTAGGCGCGTCCCACAGCCTCGGCCAGGCCGCGGGCGAGGGTCTCCGTCATGCCGGCGTGCTGCATCACCATTGCCATCGCGACCATCGAGGCGATGCCCACGCTGGAACCCATCACCCGCCGCACGGTGCCGCCCACGATGCGCCGCGCCGCTCCCGGACGATACCACCCCGCCCGCCGGTAGAACAGATAGGCCACGACCGCCGAATAGAACAACACTGCCCCCGCATGGCGGAAGAGGGGAATTTTGCGCCCCATCGCTGCGGGGGTGACAAAACCTCGTGCCGTCGCGAGGCGCGGAAAGGGCACTTGAATCACCAGCAGGCTTTCCAGAAAAGCCCGCACAGGGTGCACCAGTTGCACGGTGAGGGTGATGATCACCAGGGCAAGATAGCCGGAAAGAGCAATGAAGAGGGTGCGGCCGTCGGGGCGGGCGGCGTTGCCTGGGGAAACGGCAACGGGAGGGACAGGCTGGCGCATGGCAAGCAGCACCCCTACCAGCAGTCCCGCCAGGCCGCCGCCCAAAGCGCCGATGTTCCAGAGGTGATGCGTGGCTAACAGATATTGCGTGCCGCCCATGACGGTTCCCATCACCAGCACAGTCGGCCACAGCCGCTTGACGGCTTCCCACCCTGCGGCGGCATGGGCGACCATCAAGCCGACCAGCAACGCAGAAAGCCCCAAAAAGATGGCCGTGGGCGGGGCCAGCAGTGCGCCCGGCAGTCCGGTGGCAGCCATCAGCGCCTGGAATGAAGTGGCCAACGAGCCGAAACTGACCGCCCACGCGTGGCCTACCGAGGGTGCGACCACTGCTGTAAGGGGCGAAAAGCCCAAACCCACCAGCAGCGGCGCAGTCACGGCCACTGGCACGCCAAAGCCACCCACGCCTTGCAAGAACGAGGCAAAAGCCCATGCCAGCAACAGCGCCTGCATCCCGCGGTCGGCGGTCAGGCCGGGCAGGGCGTGCCCGATGGTTTCAATCGCACCGGCTTCATCGGCGACGCGATAGAGCAGGAAGGCTGCCCAGACGATGAGCAGCACATCCAGCGTGAGGAACAGGGCTTTAGCGTGGGCATAGGCCAGCAGGCGGGGGCCGGCCCCAAAATAGCCCACGGCCACGGCCAAAGCGGTGAGATAGCCCGCGCCCCCCGCACGGGAAGCCCCCCACCGCTTGCCAATCATCAGCCCCAGAATGACCAAAATGGGCAGCGACGCCAGCAGGAAAGCCATGATGGCTGCCTCAGCCGGTGCCGAATTGCCGGTCGCCGGCATCGCCCAGGCCGGGGAGGATGTACCCGTTTTCGTTCAGCCGTTCGTCGATGGCTGCCAGGTGAATGGGCACGTCGGGGTGGCGTTCCTGCATGTGGGCGATGCCTTCCGGCGCGCCGATGATGCCCATGAACTTGATGCGCTTCACGCCCCACCGCTTGAGAATGTCTACCGTGGCCACAGCCGAGCCGCCAGTCGCCAGCATGGGGTCGAGCACCAGGCAGAGGGTCACAGTGGGCGCCACGGGTAGTTTGTTGTAATATTCCACTGGCCGCAAGGTGCGCTCGTCGCGGTAGAGGCCAATGTGCCACACCTGGGCCCCAGGCAGCAGGTTCCACACGCCTTCTACCATACCCAGGCCAGCGCGCAGAATCGGCACCAATCCAATGGTATCGCTGACCGCCGCGCCCGTCATCGAAGCCAGGGGAGTTTCCACTGGCTTGGGGTGGGTAGGCAGGTCGGCAGTGGCTTCGTAAGTCAGCAGAGTGGCAATTTCACGCACCAGCGCCCGGAAGGTTTGAGGGTCGGTGCGCTTGTCGCGCAGCAAGGTGAGTTTGTGCGCCACCAACGGGTGAGAAGAAGGAAAGACGTTATCCATAGCACACTCGGTAGAGGGAAGATACCTTCATTATAACCGATGGCAACCTGACTGGCCTCGCAACGCGCCACCG
>CAYYRG010000074.1:0-7429 GCA_964474015.1 uncultured Anaerolineaceae bacterium
ACGCGCTTGCCCAACAGGTTGCGGCGGAAGCGGCCCTTCTTGCCTTTCAACATGTCGCTGAGGGATTTCAGTTCGCGCCGCCCGCGGCGGGAAAGCGCCTTGCCGCGCTGGGAGTTGTCGATGAGCGAGTCGACGGCTTCTTGCAGCATGCGCTTTTCGTTGCGCACGATGACGTCGGGCGCGCCGAGTTCCAGCAGCCGCTTGAGGCGGTTGTTGCGGTTGATGACGCGGCGGTAGAGGTCGTTCAGGTCGCTGGTGGCAAAGCGGCCGCCGTCGAGTTGCACCATCGGCCGCAGGTCGGGCGGAATGACCGGCAGGATGGTGAGAATCATCCACTCAGGCCGGTTGCCGGAGCGGCGGAAGGCTTCGACGATTTTCAGCCGCTTGATGGCCTTTTTGCGCTTTTGCTTGCTCTTGGTGGTGCGGATTTCGTGCCACAGTTCCTCGGAGAGTTTGTCGAGGTCGAGGCGGCGCAGAATGTCTAAGAAGGCTTCAGCCCCCATGTCGGCGCGGAACACGCTGCCCCAGCGCGATTTGAGTTCGCGATAGCGGGCTTCGCTGAGGAAAGTGAGGGGCCGGAGGTCGATGAGCTCATCGCGCAGCGCGGCTTTTTCGCTGTTTTGGGAGGTTTTTTGCTCGTCCAGCTCGGCGTGGAGGGCCTGGATTTTTTCGGCGGTGCTCTGGCGCAGGGTCTGGATTTCGGTGTCTAACCGCGCCAGTTCAGCCTGGCGCTCGGTTTTCATCTGGGCTTCGATGTGCTCGAGGGTGGCTTTGACGATGTCTTGCACGGCGGTGAGGTGCTGGTTGGTCACCGTTTCGCCGGCTTTGACCACCACCTGGTCGGTTGCCCCAAAGCGAATGTCTTTGGGGGCGGTTTTGCCAAGCAGCGCGGTCAGGTCGCTTTCCAGCCGTTGGCCTTCTTTGAGGGCGGGCTCCAGTTGGGCGGCGATTTTTTCGTTGTATTCGGTCAGCAGGCGCTGCTTTTGCTTTTCCAGTTTTTCGATTTGCTGATCGCGTTGCACGTTCAGCTCGGCGATGCGGGCGTTGATGCGGTTGGTGATGTCGCGCGTGCTTTCGCCGAGTTCGTTTTCCAGGCGTTGGAGGGCGCGTTCGCGGGCGTCTTCGTCGACGTAGGTGACGACGTATTGGGCGAAGTAGAGCACGCGCTCGAGGTTGCGGCGGGAGATATCCAGCAGCAGGCCCATGAAAGAAGGCACCCGGCGGGTGTACCAGATGTGGGCAACCGGCGCGGCTAAGGTGATGTGCCCCATGCGTTCTCGCCGCACGCTCGATTTGGTGACTTCGACGCCGCATTTGTCGCAGGTAATGCCGGCGTAGCGTTTGTTGCGGTATTTACCGCAGGCGCATTGCCAATCGCGCGTCGGCCCAAAGATGACCTCGCAGAACAAGCCGTCTTTTTCGGGGCGCAGGCGTCGGTAGTTGATGGTCTCGGGCTTGCGAACTTCGCCGTAGGACCAGCTGAGGATGGTTTCGGGGGACGCCAAACGAATACGTAGGGCAAGCAAATCTTTTGTTTCCACGCAATAGCCTCCTGACTCAGAGCGGCGAGCAAAGCATTGCGGCCGATTGGCCCCCTGATGCGCGTTGCTCTGGTTTGTGTGTGTTTACCTGCTGCATAGACACACAAAAGCAAGCGTCCTGAGATTTTTCTTTCTCAAGCGCTCGCTCAGCGTCTTTGCTCCGCTTTTCTTTCGCATGTTGGGCTACATTATAACAAACGCCCGCGGAGGGGGCAAGGGCTGGCGCGCTTTTTGCCGCAAAACTGCCGCGAAAGCCTCGTAACGCGCCCCGCGAAGCCGTGTTGTTGTATATAATGGAGCCAGCGCCAGGCCTGCCTGTTGGAGGAGCGTGGGTCGGCAGCGTTTATCCCTTTCCGAGGAGTGCGTTCATGGAAGCATCTTCTAACCCCCCCAGCCTGTGGCAGTTGATGAAGCGCAAGGAAGTGTTTGGATGGACGATGTACGATTGGGCCAATTCGGCTTTCCCGATGATCATGATGTCGTCCATTCTTCCCATTTATTATTACAAGGTGGCAGGTAAGACCCTGCCGGGCAACCATGCCACGGTGTATTGGGCTTATACCACGGCGGCGGCATTGCTGATTGTGGCGCTCATCAGCCCGATTGTGGGGGCTATGGCCGATTTCAGCGGTGCGAAGAAGAAGTACCTGACCGGCTTTGCCCTGGTGGGCATCTTGGGTTCGGCCTTGCTTTATGGGGTGTATAGCGGCGATTGGCTGAAAGCATCGATTTTCTTCATCATCGGGAACGTTGGCTTTGCGGGGGCCAATGTGTTTTACGATGGTTTGTTGCCCCACGTCGCGGCGGAAAACGAGCGGGATATGGTCTCGGCAGCGGGTTACGCGATGGGCTATTTGGGCGGCGGCCTGCTGCTGGCGATTTCCCTCGGGCTGATTATGACTGCCCCCGATGCCAAAGTTGGCTTTTTCACGCGTCTCTCTTTCTTGCTCACGGCCATCTGGTGGCTGGTGTTCATGGTGCCGCTTTGGCTCTGGGTGCCGGAACCCAAACGGCGGGTGTTGGCCAACGAAGTGAATATGAACCCGGTGCAGGCCGGTTTTAGCCGTTTGTTGACGACGTTTCACAAGGTGCGCCGCTATAACGAACTGTGGAAGTTCTTGCTTGCCTTTTGGCTTTACAACGATGGCATCGGCACGATCATCAAGATGGCCACGATTTACGGCACGGAGATTGGCATCAATTCCAACACCCTGATTGAAACTTTGTTGATGATTCAGTTCGTCGGCATCCCTTTCTCGTTTTTCTTCGGGTGGCTGGCGGGCAAAATCGGCACCAAGCGAGCGATTTACATCACGATTGGCGTCTATGCCTTGATTTCCGTGGGGGGGTATTTCATGCAAACGGCGCTTCACTTCTGGATCTTGGGCTTTGCCGTGGCGATGGTGCAGGGCGGTTCGCAGGCGTTGAGCCGTTCGTTGTTTAGCCAGATGGTGCCCAAGAGCCAATCGGCGGAGTTCTTTGGCTTTTTCAGTGTGAGCGCCAAGTTTGCCGGCATTTTAGGGCCGTTGGTTTTTGGCGTCGTCGGCGAATTGATGGGCAGCAGCCGATTGAGCATTGTTTCCATCGTCATTTTCTTCATCCTGGGTGGTTATTTGCTCACCCGGGTCGATGAAAAAGAGGGAATGCGGGTAGCGCAGGAAGAAGAATTGATGATCGAGCAGGAAGCCGTGGCGTAGCCTGCCGCGGTTTCTGTGTTCCAAACAGCAAGGGCGTGACCTGTTTCGGCCACGCCCTGTTGTGCTTTTTGGGGGTGGGGGCGTCATGCCAGTTCCACAATTTCGCCGGTGGCGGTGAAGACGGTCCGCTCGCAGATGTTGGTGACGCGGTCGGCCAGGCGCTCGACGTTGTGGGCGGCCCAGAGCAGGTAGTTGGCCTGGTCGATGGTTTTAGGGTCTTGGAGCATGAAGGTCATCAGTTCGCGGTAGATCTGATTGTAAAGGGCATCGACTTCGTCGTCGCGCTGGGGGATGGCGCGAGCGGCTGCAGCGTCGTCGTTGCTGAAAGCCGTCAGGGCTTGCCGCAGCATGTCGGTGGCAATCTCAGCCATGCGGGGCAGGTCGATGAGCGGCTTGAGCAGCGGTTTGTCGCCCATGAGGATGTTGATTTTGGCGATGCCTTTGGCGTAATCACCCATGCGCTCCAGTTCGCCGGCAATATCCAAAATGGAAGCCAGCAGGCGCAGGTCGTGAGCCAGCGGTTGCTGGGTGGCGATGACGATGAGGGTGGCGCGTTCGATTTCGAAGCGCAGGGCGTTGATTTCGCTATCGGCGGCCATGATTTGCTGTGCCTTTTCGATATCACGATGCTTGAGCGCGTCGATTGCGGCCAGCATTGCCTCACCGACCATCTGGCCCAGTTTGAGCACCTGCCCTTTCAGGTTCTTGAGTTCGGTTTCCAAAACGGTGCGGGGCATAATTCCTCCTTATGCGGGGGTCATCCGAAGCGGCCGGTGATGTAGTCTTCGGTGAGTTTCTCTTTCGGGTTGGTGAAGACGTCTACGGTGGGCCCGAATTCTACCAGATAGCCGGCGCGGTCGCTATCCATGCTCAGGAAGGCCGTGAAGTCGGAGATGCGCGCCGCCTGCTGCATGTTGTGGGTCACGATGACGATGGTGTAGTTTTCTTTGAGTTGCTGGATGAGGTCTTCGATGGTCAGCGTTGCCATGGGGTCAAGGGCAGAAGTGGGTTCGTCCATCAAAATGACTTCGGGTTCCATCGCAATGGCGCGGGCAATGCAGAGACGTTGTTGCTGCCCGCCGGAAAGCGCCATGCCCGACTGGCCGAGGTTGTCTTTGACCTGATCCCACAATGCGGCTGCGCGCAGGCTTTGTTCGACCAGCTCATCGAGCACCGATTTTTTGCGCAGCCCCAGCAGCCTTGGCCCAAAGGCCACATTGTCGTACACGCTCATCGGAAAGGGGTTGGGACGCTGGAAGACCATGCCCACGCGCCGTCGAATATCCACCACGTCTTGCCCCGGGGCGTAGATGTTTTCGCCATCCAGCAGCACTTCGCCTTCCACCCGCGCCCCGGGGATGAGATCGTTCATGCGGTTGAGGGCGCGCAACAGGGTCGATTTGCCGCAGCCGGAAGGACCGATGATGGCCAGCACGCGGTTTTCGTAAACGGGCAGGTTGATTTCTTTGATCGCCCGGCTGGCCTTGTAATAGACCGACAGGCGGCGGATTTCCATTTTGGGGGCGCTGGCAGTAGATGCGGCGCGGGTGGGTTCGGTGATGTTGAGTTGGGGTTGCATGGGGCCTTCCTCCGAAGGGGAAATCACGGTCGCGGGTGCGCTCTTTCAGCCGAAGAGCTTACGGCGGCGGTAGGCCATCCAGGCCCGGGCCACGATGTTGAGGCCAAGCACGAAGAGCATCAGCACGAAAGCCACTGCCCATGCCTGGTGCACGCGTTCCTGGTAAGGCTGCTGGGCGTATTTCCATAGGGTGAGGGGCAGGGCGTCGGCGGGTTGGGCAAAGATGGTGCCGATGATTTTGCCGAGGCTTTGGTGGTAGCGGATGCCGTCGGAGATGATTCTGCCGATTTCGTAGTTGTCGTTCCCCAAAGCAGTGAAGAGCAGGGGGGCGGTTTCGCCCACCGCGCGGGCAATGCCCAACATTACGCCGGTGATGATGCCCTCGGCTGCGGCAGGCAAGACGACTTTGAGCGCCGCCAGCCATTCCGGCGCGCCCATGGCCAGCGCGCCTTCCCGCATTTCGGTGGGGACCAGTTTGAGCATCTCTTCTGCCGAACGCAGCACCACCGGCAGCATGATGATGGCCAGGACGATGCCGCCAGCAAAAGCCGAGAAGTGCTTTTGCACGGCTACGATGACCGCATAGCCGAACAGGCCAATGACAATTGAGGGGGTGCCGGCCAGCATGTCGGTGCTGAAGCGCAGCGCGTTGGAAACGGCCGTGTGCGGGCGTGCCAGCAGGTAAAACGCCGCCAGGAGCGCCAGCGGAATGGCAATGACGGAAGCCAGCAATACCATGACGGCGCTGCCTTCGATGGCGTGCAACACACCGCCCCCGGCTACGCCCATGGGGGCAGGTAGGTGGATGAAAAAGTCCAGGTTGAGGTATTTGCCCCCTTGCAGCAGCACGTACACGGTAATCCATACCAACGGCACCACCGCCAGCGCAACCGTCAGGCCGGTGAGGGTGAGCATGATCTGGTTGGTAATTTTGCGGCGGCGGTAGTTGCGGTGCAGGTCGACGTGTTCGTAAATGCTTTGGCTCATGGCGGCCTCGTGAGGGTGTTCACGCTCGCTTGATGGTGCGATTGACCACCAGCCAGCGGGCAAAGGCGTTGAGCAGCAAGGTAATGGCAAAGAGCACCAACCCGATTTCCATCAGCGCCGAGGTGTGCATTTCGCTGACGGCTTCGGCAAATTCGTTGGCAATGATGCTCGCCATGGTGTAGCCGGGTTTGAGAATGGAATACCCCCCACCGGCGCTGTTGCCGATGACCATTGTCACGGCCATGGTCTCGCCGATCGCGCGCCCGAACCCCAGGATGATGGCCCCCAAAATGCCGCTTTGCCCGTAAGGCAGCAGCACTTTCCAGACCGTTTCCCACTGGGTTGCCCCCAGCGCCATGGCGGCTTCACGCTGGCTGCGGGGGATGGCCTGGAGCACGTCGCGGCTGACGGCGGCAATGGTGGGCAGAATCATGATGACCAGCACCAACGCAGCCCCCAGCCGGGTGAAACCGGAAGCCGGTATCGGCCCCTGGAAGAAGACCCCGATGCCCGGCAGGCTTCCCAAAGGCTCCAGGGCTCGGCCAACGGGCACCACCACCAGCGGCAGGAAAACATAAATGCCCCACAGCCCGTACACCACGCTGGGGATGGCCGCCAGCATTTCGACCATGTAGTTCAGCGGTGAGCGTAGCCAGGGGGGGGCGAGTTCCGAGAGGAAGATGGCAATGCCAAGCGCCAGGGGCACGGCCAACACCAGGGCAATGGCCGCAGTAATGAGCGAACCGTAGATGGCAGGCCAGGCCTGGAATTTGTCCAAGGCTGGGTTCCAGACCGGTTTGACCCACGGCCAGATGAAATCCCAACCGAAGGCATGGCGTGAAGGCGCTGATTGCGCCCATAACTGCCATGCAATCCACACCACCAGCCCGACGATGAGGAAGGCCGAGAGAAAGAGCAGCGTCCACCATAAAACGTCGCCGTGCTGGAAATAGTAGGCCAGGCGGTGTCGCCATGAGCGGCGAGAAGTGTTCATCGGCACAACCCCTCTTGCAACGGGAAAGCGGCGGGCAGCGTCGGCCTTATTTTACCGGCCTTTTGGGGGAACGTCGGTGGGGGAGGTTAAGTTTTGGTTAACGGCGGGTCATTCGGCCAGTGCTGCCACCAGTTCGCGGCAGAAGGCGGGGATGTCGGCCACGACGCGGCCCCATACCAGGTTGCCGTCGCGGAAAGCCGGTGCGTCCACCCATTCGGCGCCAGCGTTGACCATGTCGTCGCGGATGCCGCGCGAGCCGGTGGCCTTGCGCCCGCGCACGATGCCTGCCGAGGCCAGCACCCAGCCGCCGTGGCAGATGCTGGCGATGATTTTGCCCTGAGCATCCATTTGCCGCACCAGGTTCAGCACCGCGTCGAAGCGGCGCAGTTTGTCCGGCCCCCAGCCGCCGGGCACGACCAACCCATCGAGGGTTTCGGGGTCCACTTCGGCGGCGGCGACGTCCGGCCTGGCTTCCAGGCAGTGCTTGCCGTGAAAAACCGGCTGCCGCCCGGTGCCGATGATGACCACCTCGGCGCCTTCTTCTTGCAGGCGCATCACCGGCACCCAGAATTCCAGATCTTCGAAGCCTTCTTCGACCAGCACACCGATACGTTTGCCTTGCAGTTTCATG
>CAYYRG010000075.1:0-7336 GCA_964474015.1 uncultured Anaerolineaceae bacterium
CCCTGCACCCCTATGCAGGCAAGTGCTCCCAGGCCAGCAGCAGGGCAGCGAGGGTTTTGGCGTCGCGGAAGTCGCCTGCCAGGGCCCGGCGGCGCACCTCGGCCACGGGCAATGCCACCGGCTCCAGGAACTCGTCGGCATCCTGGGGCAGCGGGGCAGGGGAAAGCCCGGTCGCCAGGTAGACGTACTGATATTCAGTCGAATAGCCGGGGGCGAGGTAAAACTCTCCCAACAGGTGCAATTGTGCCGCGGCAAAGCCGATCTCTTCGCGGATCTCCCGCGCGGCGCAGGCTTCCGGCGCTTCGCCAGGCTCCAACGTGCCCGCGGGTAGTTCCAGCAAAGTCTCCCCCGCGGCGTGACGATACTGACGCACGAACCAGATGCGCCCTTCGGCATCCAGCGGCACCAACGTCACCGCGCCGTGATGTGTGATGACATCCAGTTCAGCGGTGTTGCCGTCGGGCAGGCGGACAACGTCGCGCCGCACAGCAAACACCCGACCCTGAAAAACGGTTTCCGAACGCTCCACACGAAACATGTGCAGCCTCCAAGGCGAAAAGGGTGCTGCCTGCAGCAGCACCCTTTGGAAGTTCACAACCCACGGTTTCAGGGAATTTTCAGCGTTTGGCCCGGTGTGAGTGTCGCGTTGACGCTCATGCCGTTGGCCGCGGCAATGGCTTCCGGCCAGACATCGCCAAACAGGCAGGCAATGCTATAAAAGGTATCACCCGCCTGCACGGTGTAAGTGGTGGGGTGCGGGCGCAAGGCGCGCTGGTAAGGGAAGGGCCCTGCCCCTTGCGGAATGGTCAACGCCGTGCCGGGGTAAACATACTGCCCGCGGATCAATCCGTTGACGTTCAGCAGGGCGTCAGGGTTGACGTTGAAGCGCCGGGCAATGCAATAAGGGAATTCCCCTTTGTGCAAGACATACTTCGCGGGCACCGAAGTCACCACAGGCCGCGGCGTGGGCTGGGGCTTGGGCGTCGGCTTGGGGGGCGAGGTTGGTTTGGCCGTCGGCTTGGGGGCACTCGGCGTTGTGGCAACGAACGGCTCGGGGGTTGGGCCTTCCCCACCGCCAGTCTGCGGCGGCATCACGGCGACGGCCGTTTGTGTCGCGGCAGCATTAGCAACCCCGGTAGGCACGTTGGTGGGAAAAGCGCCCACCGTGGGGGTAGGCGGCAGCGAGCCGGTGGCCGAGCGAGTACACGCCCCCAACACAGCCGCCAAAAGCACGACGATCACCAGCCAAAAGAACATCCTTTTCATGGTTACGACTCCTTCTCAAGAACCTCGGCTACCCGAAAGCAACCGCACACCATCGTGTGCATAGGGTAGCATATACCTACACGAAAGTCAAGCCGCGCCCCGCCCTACCAGTTCGGCTGAGGCGTTGCCATTTCCAGCAAGTGCTCCAGCACCCAGCCTTCCACCCCGCTGGAAGGCACCCGCACGCGCACCCACACATAATTGTCTACTTCTTCTTCCGGCCCCACGACCAGCACCACCTCGCCGTTGGAGACCCCGCCGACGATCTTGTGGTTGAACCCCGGCGCCGCCCGGATGAGCACGCCGCCATATTTGGCGGGGGCAGCCGCACGGGCATAGGCGGGCGTAGGGGTGGGCGTGAACGTCGCCGTGGGGGTAGGCGTGGCCGTGGGCACAGGGGTGGGGGTGGGCGTGGCCGTCGGGGGCACGGGCGTGGGCGAGGGGGTCCACGTGGCCGTGGGCGAAGGCGGCACCGGCGTGGGGGTGGGGATCGGCGTCGGCAGCGCCACCTGGGTGCTCACAGCAGTGCCAACGCCCAGGGCCATCACCAGCACCACGCCGCCCACCAGAGCCGCCACCCCGCTCAGTGTATAGCCAAACAGGGTCAGCGGGCGAAAACCCAGCACCGCAAAACCCACCGCAGCAAACAATGCCGCCCAGGCAAGGTGCACCGCGAACACCACCAGCCCATCGGGAAACAGATGTGGCGCCCCGCTGCCCAGGCCAAACCCCGCCGTAACCAGCGGCAAAAAGACCTCATACGCCAGCGCAGCCCCCGGCACCACGAAATACCCCGGCCTGCGGGCCAGCGCCACCGCCCCCCACACCGAGGCCAGCGCCAGCACGGCGAAATCCCACACGGCGAGGTGAGCATGCAAGGGGGCCTGGTGAAGCACCGGCGGCGCCCACAGTAGTGCCGCTGCGCCGCCCAACACGCCCAACCCAAAGGCCAGCAGGCTCCCCAGCACGATGCCGCCCAGCACGTGCCCAAAATAGCGGGCCGCACCGGTGATGATGCCCAAACCCAGGCCGACCACCGGCGCCATCAACGGTGCAAGAAGCGCGCCAAACAGCAACAAGGCAGGAGAATCCACACTCAGCCCCAAAGCCCACACCACCGTCGCCAGCGCAAGGTAGAGGAAGAAATCTACCGAAGGCTCGGCGCGGCGGGCGGCCTCATTCCAAAAGGCGTGCTTCTCGGCGGCATCCAGGGGCGCGAGGGTGCGCCCGGCCCGGCGGCGGCGGGCAGGCGGCAATTGACGCGGGTCTTCTGGGGTAGCCTGGCTACGGGGAATGGTCATCGGCGCAAACTGGCAAGGATACGGGTTGGGTGCAACAAAAGTTCCAAAGCAGTCAACACATCAGGCACGACCAGGTCAGCAGCCTGCAAGGCTTCTACCGCCGTGCCTTCCGGCGAAAGCACGCAAATGCCCAACGCGGCTGCTTTCAGCATGAGCGCGTCGTTAGCGCCCTGCCCCAACGCAATGACGCTCTCGGCGCCCAGGTCACGCACAAAGGCCGCTTTCTGTTCGGCTTCATGGCCACCGCGCACCCGCACCGCCTGCGTGCCCAAAAGACGGTCGATTTCGGCCTGTTTGCCGTGGGTGTCAGCAGTGAGCAAATGCACCTGCAACACCTGCTGCACGGCGGCCAGCCGCTCGGCCACACCATCGAGCAAGCGACCATCCACGGCCAAAGTGCCGTTGACATCGCTCACCAGGTATTGCCATGCAAACGCACCGCGTCCGGGAATTTCCAAACGAATCATCGCGCCACCCGTGGTAACATAAGATGCGACAATTATAACCCGTTTTATTCACCCTGCTTTTCGCGAGAGGAAGGCCAATGGTACTACGCCGCCCAGCCGTTTTGCTCATTCTGGCCGCGCTGGTGCTGGCTGCCTGCGGGAAAGCCACACCCTCCCCCACCCATGCGCCGGCCCCAACGGCCACGCCCAGCCCCACGGCATTGCCCCCGACCCCCACAGCCACGCCCGCACCGCCCGCGGTCGTGCTGCTGGCTGCGCCGCAGGCTGACGCCGGCCTGAAACGCGCGGCGCGGGCCTGGCTGCAGGCGTTAGCCCAAGCGAAAAACGCCCGTTTCGTGGCGATCGATGGGGGAGCAAGCCTGCCGCCGCACACGGTGGTGGTGCTGGGCGTAGGGGTTGTGCCGCCAGCCACCGAAGGGGCGCGCCGTCTGGCCGTCGCACCGCCGGCAAACGCGAACCTGAAAGGCGCGCAGGTGGTGCAAGCCGCTACCGCCGACCTGCCGCATCGGGCCTTCCTCGCCGGTTACATTGCGGCAGTGGTCACATACGACTGGCGCGGCGGGCTGCTGGCCAGCGAAAACGAAAAAACCATCGCGGCAGCCTTTGAAGACGGCGGGCGCTATTTCTGCGGCCTGTGTCGGCCACTCCACCCGCCTTTCCTGGCCTATCCGCAATACGCGCTCGCCCCGGCGGGGGCCTCGGCAGAGGAATGGGGCATCGCCATGCGGCGCCTGGCCCAGGCCAAGGTCAAAACCCTGGCCCTCAGCCCTGCGGCGCTGGCCGCGCTAAGCCCCGCGGCGCTGCCGCACAACGTCACGCTGCTTGCCTTAGAAGCCCCCCCCGCTAACACAACACAGCAGTTTGCCGCAGCCATTTACCCCGACCTTGCCGCCGCACTGGAAAACCTGTGGCAGCATCCCGAGACCACAACCACCCCCCTTCCCCTCAAAATCAAGGTCTTCGACCCCGGCGTGGTCACCCCCGGCAAGCAGCGGCTGATCGAAGCCGTCCGCGACCGCCTGCAAGCAGGACGCATTGCCCCGTAAACCGCCCGCCGCCGGTCAGAAGCCTAAGGCTTTGAAAGGGTCTTCCGTTGCCGCGGCACGATCGTGCCCCAGCAAGTCTTGCCAAAACCTGTCATCATAGCGCCGCGAGCGCACCGGCAGGGGGATAGGCACACTCCACCCCAGCAGCAGCACCTCTTCTTTGGGTTGCAGGCGGGAAAGCATCCCGCGCAACTGGTCGCGCCCCGCCAGGCCGGAAAGCACGGCGCGAATGTCGTCTTCGTCGCCCAGCCATCCCGAAATGCGGGTGCCGAGTTGCGACATGACCTCGTCGTAGATTTGTGAGGGGCGCTGGTCGATGATGAGCAGGGTGACGAAATATTTACGCATCTCGCGCGCGATGGTGCTGAAGGTGGTTTGGGCCGCCATTTCGCGGTTGAGCAGTTTGTGGGCTTCTTCGACCACCACCACCAGCGGGCGCGGCGGCGTTTTTTCTTTGCCGGTGCGGTGGGCATCGGTGCGTTTGACCCAATGCTCGCGAATTTTACGGGTCAGCAGGTTGGTGACCAGCAGGTAGTCAAGTTCGTTGTCGTAGTCACCAAAGGAAAGGATGACGTGCCGCCCGGCTTCCAGCGCGTCGATGATTTGCTGCAACCCCTCGGTGGCGGCTTCCTCGACCAGGTAGTCGCGCCCAAAGATGCGCCGCAGTTTGTTGTGCAGGGCTTCGGCAGCCATCACGTTGGTGCCCACGCGCTGCGCCCACGCTGCCACACTGTCGGGGGCGGGCACGGTATGGGTTTTGCCGTTCTCGTCGGTTTCCTGAATCGTCGCGCCTACCTTCATCTTGCGGAAAGCCGTCAGCCAATCTTTCCCAAAAGAGCTATAGAGAGCATCGAGGGTGGTGGCGGTGGTTTCCCGCAGGTTGAGCGAGCGGGCAAGTAGCAAAATATCTTCGGGCAGGATGTCGCGCTCGGAAATCAGCAGGTCCAGGTCGGGGCGGTGTTCCCGAATGAGCGCATTTTTCCCCAGTCCAACGACGAACACGCGGCTGCCGAATTTGGTTTGCAAACCGACGATGCGCTTGTTGGTGTCGGAGGCGACGTCGTCGTAAGCATATTCGTTGTGCATGTCGAAAATCAGCGTCGCGGCCGCGTTGTGGTGAATCAGCCCGGCCAGCAAGATGCGGGTGAGGAACGATTTGCCGGTACCGGTGGCGCCAAACACCCCTGCCGAGCGTTGCACGAACTTGTCAAGGTTGATCCGCACCGGGTGCCCCTGCTCGCGGGTATAGCCGATGGTAAAGTTGCCGCGGAAAATCTCGTCGATATCGCCCTCGGTCGCCAGGCGGGTGGGGGCAAGGTGGGAAGGCACGGTTTTGATGGGCTTGGGGGCAGGGCGTTCCCGCAGACCGGCCTCGACTTCATTCCAAAAGCGTTCATACTCAGCAGATTCAGGCGGCGGCCCCGC
Organism: uncultured Anaerolineaceae bacterium; assembly: GCA_964474015.1. Classification (GTDB taxonomy): domain Bacteria; phylum Chloroflexota; class Anaerolineae; order Anaerolineales; family DRMV01; genus DRMV01. The sequence continues at coordinate 5,506 of CAYYRG010000075.1, forward strand.
CTCTAACATGAGCACAGGGTGCACCGCCAGGGTGGTATAAAGCGCCTGTTCCTGCAGCATGTGGGCCAATACGGGGGTAAAGCGCTCTTGCAACTGCTCGTCGGCAAAACGCTCGTTGGTGGCCGCCAGGCGGAGGTCGGTCACCAGGCCATAGAAAAAGTAGTCGCCGCTCTCCATCACCACAAAAGCACCTTCTTGCAGGCGCTGAGGAGGCACCGTCAGCCGCACCACAAGCCCTTCCTGCAGGCTCCCGCCTACGACATAACCAATTTTCTCCTTGTCGGCAGAGGTCATGGTTTCACTCCTTGCAGAAAAAATCGCCGTCAATGTCAGACAGGCTGCCCTGGGAAGCCCATGCCCTCATCCATCAGCCAACACCCAGGTTGCGCAATTCGGCCATCGCCTGGTCGCGATGGCGAAACTGCACCGTGCGTATTCCCAGCGCGTGGGCGGCGTGGACGTTTTCCAGCCGGTCGTCGACGAACACCGCTTCATCTGGTTCGACGCCCAACCGTTCCAACATCAGGCGATAGATGGCGGGGTCGGGCTTCATCAGATGCTCTTCGGCGGAAATCACCATCGCGTCGAAGGCATCGGCAATGCCAAGACGCTGCAACAGGTCACGCAGGTCGCTCCAGGCGTTGGAAAGCAAGCCCGTGCGGTAACGGCGCTTGCGCTGCCGCAGCCAGTCGGCCAGGTCGGTGTCGATGCGGACGCCTTCCCAAAAGCGTTGGGCCAGCCATTCCCCTTTTTCGGCGGGCAAGCCCCACTGCTGGGCCAGGGTAGCCCACAGTTCTTCGGGCGAAATTTCCCCCCGCTGGGCAGCCAGGCTCAACGGCCCAACGAAAATCTCTCGTCGCAGGGCGTCGACCGAAATGCCGAGTTCCCGCGCCAGTTGCGCATGGACCGCGGGGTCACCGGGCTGCAAGAGCACGCCGCCAAAATCCAAAATGATGGCGCGAATGGTGGGAATGTTCATAGTGCTGTCTCCTCTGTGGTTTGTTCGTCGGTTTCCCCTTTGGCAAAGAAATAGCCACGAATAAAGCCGCGAGCCCGTTCGGTGAGGGGGTAAGCCTGCTGGAGGGTTTCCCAAAATTTGGCACTGTGGCCCTCTTCTGGCAGCAGCAGGTGGACGAATTCGTGAGCGATAACATAGTCTACCACCCAGGTGGGCCAATGCTGGATGCGGTCGGAAATGCGAATGTGCCCGTGGGTGTTGCCGCCCAAGGTCACGCTGCCCAGCCGGTGCTGCATGTTGCCCACCCAGCGGATGGCCACCCAGGGCACTTTGCCGCCGAAGTATTTGCGGTTGACCGTCCGTGCCCGCTGGGCGAGCATCTCATCGGTGAGGCGCTCGGCCTTTTTGGCCAGCCGCGCCAGTTCGTCTTCCAGTTGCTTGATCAGGCGCGGCACTTCCCGCCAGGGCAGGTAAAAAGGAAGGCGCAACACGATACGGCCATCCCGGTACTGTTCCCACTTCACGGCGCGCTTCAGCCGCCGGTCGCGCCGAATTTCCACCTCCACTTCGCGTTGCAACCGGGGGTCGAAAACCTTGTAACGTCGCTTTTTGCTTTTTGCTCCCATGCCTTTATCGTAACCCAAAACCGCCTTAAACGCCAGCCGTAGCGCGGGGTGCCCTCAAACGTTGGGGGCAGGGCTTGTTTTGTGACAGGACTTACGCACTTGGTTGTAAAAGCCCTCGTTTTCATGTCATGGCGAGCCCCCTGTAGGGGCGGACGGCGTCCGCCCTTTGGTGGGGCGAAGCCATCTCCTACCCGGTGCAAGAGACAACTTCGCCAGCGGCTCAGCCCAGGCGCTTCGGCTACGCTCA
>CAYYRG010000076.1:0-7317 GCA_964474015.1 uncultured Anaerolineaceae bacterium
CCTGCATCGTGCAACCTGCTTGCGCCTCCCCGCAAAGCCCACTCTTTGTTACAATACCTCCCCAGCCCCCTTCCCAGGAGGAGCGTTCCCTATGCCTTCTGCACCCAAACTCATCGTGGTGGGCGGCGGACTGGCCGGCAGCGAGGCTGCCTGGCAAGCCGCCGAGCACGGCTTACAGGTTACCCTCTATGAAATGCGGCCTGCTGTATCCACCGGCGCGCACACCACCGACCGCCTGGCCGAACTGGTGTGCTCCAACTCCCTCGGCTCCAACCTGCCCGACCGCGCCGCGGGGGTGTTAAAAGAAGAACTGCGCCGCATGGGCTCACTGCTCATGCGCATTGCCGACGAAAGCGCGGTGCCTGCGGGCGGCGCATTGGCCGTGGATCGCGAAACCTTTGCCCAAAAAGTCACCGACGCTTTGGGAAACCATCCTAACATCACCGTGGTGCGCGCCGAGGTCACCGAAATTCCCGCCGAACCGGCGATCATTGCGTCTGGCCCGCTGACTTCCACCCGCCTCTCGCGCGCCATCGCTGCCCTGACTGGCCAGGAGCACCTCTACTTCTACGACGCCATTGCGCCCATCGTCGTCGCGGAAAGCATCGACATGACCATCTGCTTCCGCGCCTCGCGCTACGGACGCGGCGAGCAGCAAGAAGGCGACTACATCAACTGCCCGATGAACCGGGCTGAATATGACGCCTTCGTAGAAGCCCTGACCACCGCCGAGCGCATCGACCTGCACGCCTTCGAAAAACCCACCCTGGAAAGCGGTGCAGGCGTGCGGGCGGGCAAAGGCAAATTCTTCGAGGGCTGCCTGCCCATCGAAGTGCTGGCGCGCCGCGGCCACGACGCCCTGGCCTTCGGCCCGCTGCGCCCCGTAGGGTTGACCGACCCACGCACCGGCAAACGCCCCTACGCGGTGGTGCAATTGCGGCAAGACAACCTCGCCGGCACCCTCTACAACATGGTGGGCTTCCAGACCAACCTCAAATTCGGCGAACAGCGGCGCGTCTTCCGCATGATCCCCGGGCTGGAACAGGCCGAATTTGCCCGCTACGGCCAGATGCACCGCAACACCTTCATCTACGCCCCCGCCCTGCTGCGCCCCACCCTGCAATTCCACAACCGTGACGACCTGTTCTTCGCCGGGCAAATCACCGGCGTGGAAGGCTACGTCGGCAACATCGCCACCGGCCTGTTGGCTGGCTGGAACGCCGCTCGCCTGCTGCACGGCCAGCAACCCCTTACCCTGCCGCCGGAAACCATGTTAGGCGCGCTCTGCCACTACATCACCCACGCCTCCGAAGCCGACTTCCAGCCCATGAAAGCCAATTTCGGCATTTTGCCGCCCCTGCCCCGCCGCATCCGCAACAAACGGGAACGCTATGCCGCCTATGCCCACCGTGCGCTGGAGACGCTGGACGCATTTCTCGCCCAGGTGCGCTGATGTTATAATGCACACGCCTCTTAAGGAGGCCCAACCATGCCCTGGATGTATTACCGCTACCCCAACCCCGGCACGCTGCGCCTGAGCGGCGGCGACCGCCTGGCCTTCCTCGACAGCCTGACGACCAACCGGCTGGAAGCCCTGACGCGCACCGAGGCTGTGATTACCGTGCTGACCAACGCGGCAGGGCGCATCCTCGACGTGCTCATCGTGCTGGAAAGCGACCACGACAGCCTGCTGGTGCTCACCCTGCCGGGGCGGGGCGAAACCACCCTGACCTACCTGCGCAACCAGATGGAAGCCACCTCGGCGAGCGTGCCATTGGCCTCGCTGCGCAAGACCACCCGCCGGTATGCCGTGGAAGTGCACGACGAATCCCGCCTGTGGGATCAAGCCATCCTGCTGCCGGGGGAAGGGGCGCTGCCCCCGGGGCTGCAACCGCCCCAGGCGCCCGGTCACACCCAGCGCTTTCCCAACGGTTCGGCGGCCATTTCCCTGCCCGGCGTGTTGGGCGGGGGGCTGTTGCTGCTGCACCCCAAGGGCGTCACCGTGATGATGTTGGCCCACACCCATTTGCTGAGCCCGGAAACCTACACCTACGAACGGGTGCGGCGGGGCATTTTGGGCCCCGACACCGAACTGACCGCCGAGTTTTCCCCCTTCGAGGTCGGCTTAGCACCGTGGGTTGATGTCGCAAAGACCGGCTTTCCGGGGCGCACCATGTTGGCCTATGCCGCCCGCCAGCCCGAGCGTGGCCGCGCCATCGTGGGTATGCGATTGGCTTCCCCGGTCATGCTGCCGGCAACCGTGCGCCGCGGCGAGGAACAAATCGGCCACCTGACCTCGGTCGCTGTGGCGGAGAAAACCGCCATCGCCCTGGCCGCCATTCGCCGCCCCTTTCACCGGGCTGGCACCCAGGTCACCGTTCACACCATCACCGGCGCGCGGGAAGACGCCATCCCCGCGACCGTCACCGCCCTCCCCATTCCCGAGATTCCCGAAACCTCATGACCCCCTCGCCAGAAACTGCCTGCGCCCAACCGCTGCCCCCTGCAGCCCAGCAAGGCGTGGCCGAGTTCAACCGCGGGGCCTGTTTCGAAGCCCACGAGGCTTTCGAAGCCGCCTGGCGGGCAGAAAAGGGCCCCCTGGGTGAAATGTACCAGGCGCTGGCACAGGCCGCGGCCGTTTGCCTGCACCTGCAACGGGGCAACCTGGCAGGGGCGCGCAAGGTCTTGAAGCGTTGCCTTACCCACCTGGAAGCCCTGCCCCCACACTGTCAGGGCCTTGACCTCGCCGCGCTGCGCGCTGCCCTGCCGCGGCTGGTCGCGGACGCCCGTGCCAATGCTGCCGCAGGCCGCCCCCTCACCGCCGACCTGGCTTTCCCCTGCCTCACCGTCACGCCGCCACAGCCTTTCGCGGGCAAAGTGGCCCTGGTGACCGGCTCGGGGCGCGGCATCGGGCGCGCCATCGCGCTGCACTTCGCGCGCCGCGGCGCCGACGTGGTCGTCAACTTCTTCCGCAACCGTGCCCCCGCTGAAGAAACCGCGTCCCAAATTCGCGCTCTGGGACGCCGGGCGCTGGTCGTCAAGGCCAACGTCGGCGATCTTGCCGGCCTGGACGCCCTTTTCGACGCCACCGAGGCCGAGTTCGGCGGGCTGGATATCTTCGTGCACAATGCGGCCTCGGGCTACAACCGCCCGGCCATGCAGCAAAAACCTCGCGGCTGGGACTGGACGATGAACATCAACGCCCGCGCATTCCTGTTTGCCGCGCAGCGGGCTGCGCCCCTGATGGCCGCTCGCGGCGGCGGGGCGATGGTCGCCGTCTCCAGCCCTGGCTCGGTGCGGGTACTGCCCGAATATGTGGTCGTCGGCGCGAGCAAAGCCGCGCTGGAAGCCATCACCCGCTATTTGGCGGTCGAGTTGGCGCCCCAGGGCATTGTGGTGAACGCGGTTTCGCCAGGCGTGGTGCTGACCGACGCCCTCCAGCACTTTGCCACCTTCCGGGGAAACGACATCATCGGCGAAGTGGAAGCCGCCACCCCCGCGGGGCGGCTGGTTACGCCCGAAGATGTGGCCGCGGTGGTCGGTTTCCTCTGCACGCCGGAAGCCGCCATGATTCGCGGCCAGGTCATCTGGATTGATGGCGGTTATAGCCTGCCCATGCGCGCGGCACAGGGAACCTCATGAAACGGAAGCGACTTTTCCTCCGGTGGCAGCACTGGGCGATGGCATGGTTGTTGGCCGTGGCAGCCGCCTTCGGCACGTGGACGGCCTACCAAACCCGCGCCGAAGATTGCCCCTCCGCGCTCATCGCCGGCGTGAACGCCCTGCGCACCTCACACGGCCTGCCGCCCTATACCCCCAACCCCATCCTGATGGCCGTCTCGCAGGCGCATAGCGATTACCAGGCTTCGATTCACACGATGACCCACCTGGGCCCCAACGGCTCACACCCGCGCGACCGGGTGCGGGCGGCGGGTTATGGCGCGGGGCACCCGATTTTCGTTTCCGAGAACATCGCCTGGGGCTACTACCAGACCCCCGCCTCGGTCATCCAGATGTGGACAGGCGACCAGCCCCACTGGAACACCATGATGGGGAAAAATTACCGCGATATTGGGGCGGGCTGCGCCACCGACGACCGCGGCGCGACCTACTACACCATCGACGCGGCCTATTACATCGGCGAAGGCACTGCCCCCACCGTGCCGCCGGGCGGCACGCCGCTGCCCACCCCCACGGTCGTGCTGCCAGTCGCGCCGTATGTACGCGCCACGCCCAGCGCCGATGGCTCCATCATCCACATTGTACGCTACGGGCAAACGCTTTCGGGCATTGCCTACGTTTACAAAGTGCCCATTCAAGACCTGCTGCGCTACAATCACCTCAAACTCAACAGCACGCTTTATGTGGGGCAAAAGATCATCGTGCGCCCGCCGCAAATCACCGCCACGCCTACCATGACGCCCACCATCACCCCCACCCCCACGGCCACAGGCACAGCCACCCCCACCTCTACTGCCACCGCCTCGCCCACGGCCACAGCAACGCTCTGGATACCGCTCTCGCCAACGCCAGGTGAGGCGACAGCCTCTCCCGATGCCGGCGCCCCTGTGCCGCATACGCTGGTTCTGTTGCTGGGCATCGTGGGCGGTGCGCTGTTGATGGGGTTGGCTTACGTCGGGCTGCAGTTCCTGGTCAAGTGGTTTGGCTAAACGACGACACCTTGATAGCAATGCCACGGGCGCGCAGGGCTTCAAGCATCGCCGCCGGGGGAAACGCCGTTTCCTGCGGCACTGCACCCGGGCGCACTTCGCCGCGCACCTGGGCAATCAGCATGGCCGCGGCGTGCCAGCCCGTCAAACGCTCCATCGCCCGAAAGCCGGTGGCTTCGTCATAATAATCGAGCACGTCAACCACCACTTCCGCTTCCTGCCCCTCGCGCTTGCCCCGCCCCACCGCGTGAATGACCGCCACGTCGCGCAGCCCTTCCGGCGCGGTAATTTTGGGGGCCAACAGCGCATGGTAAAAATCCCGCGGCTTCAAGGTGCACTCGCCCACCTGCATGGGGGTTTCCGAGAACAGGCCCAGGGTTTTGTAAGCCAAAAACCACTCGTAATGCCCCGGATAGCGCAAGGTCTTGTTGATGTAGGTTTGCAAGCGCCCGTGGAAAGTCCACGGTGCGGTGGAAGCGCCGCCGGTGGTGATGAAGGCTTCCAGTTCGCCCAGGGGAGGAATTTCCAACCGCTCGTATTGGGTCAGCCCCTCGACTTCGGTCAGTTTGCCGTCGATAAGCAAAATGGTGGTGCCATCGTATTCGTTGGTCAAGCCGTTGATGTGGAAGGTAAGGGCGTAGTTCCACGGCGGTTCGGGATGCTGGGGCAGGCCGCCGTCGTAAATGCGCACCTCGCGCGGCTCGTCGAAGGCTTCCACGAGGTAAGCGCCGATGGTGTTAATCAACCCCGGCCCCATGCCGCAATCGGGCACGATGCTGATGCCCGCGTGGCGCGCCTGTTCATCCAGTGCCAGTTGGGCAAACACGGTCTGGGTGTGGCCGCCAATATCGGCCATGTGGGTACGGCTGGCGATGGCAGCGCGGGTAATTTCCAGGTTGAAGAAATAGGGCACGGCGCTCAGCACGCCGTCAGCGGGTTCCAGCAAGCGGCGCAGGGCCTCGCCATCGGTAGCATCGACCACCGCGGGCACGGCCACGTCGCGCCCCGTCAGGGCATTGATGCGCGCTGCGCTGCGCTCGGCCTGGGCAGCGTCGGCGTCGGCCATGACCACCTGAACGGCCTCGCCGTGGCGGGCAAAATCGTAACCGGCTGCCGTGCCCTGGCGGCCAGCCCCCAACACCACGTAACGATACTTCATCGCTCTCCTTCCTCCTAAGGCGCCAAAAAGCGGCTCAACAGCGGGTGCACCCGTTCGGGTTGCTCGATGTGCGGCAAATGCCCTGCTTCGGGAATGCGCTCGACCACGACATGCGGCACCCAGGTACGCAAGACCTCAGCCTGCTCAGGCGGCACGGTGGCATCGTGCTCGCCCCACAACGCCAGCACCGGCACTAACGCCCGCGCCAACGCCCGAAAGGCATCTTCGTGGGAAGCCAACATGCCCCGCCGCACGCTCAGATGAATGGCGCGAAAAAAGCCTTCGTCCATGAAAGCCCGATACACCGCCGGCAGGCTGGACGGCATCCGCTCCGGGCGATAGAAATCATCTCGCAAGCCTTCGCTAAGCACCTTTCGCCCCCTGAAACGCAAGACCCACGCCCCCACGCCGGGCAGCGCCAGCAAGCGCGCCTTCCAGTCCATCGGCACGCCCGCCACCACGGGGTCGATGAGCGCCACGGCGCGGGTGCGTTGCGGGTAGCGCCCGGCAAACGCCGCGGCTATCGCCCCCCCCATCGAGAGCCCTACCACGCCCAATGGCTGCCGCAAAGGGATGGCATCCACCAGCGCGTGCAATTGCCGGACGTAACATGCCAGCCCGTAATCACACGCTTGCGGGCTGGCAGGGCGGGCAGAGCGCCCACGGCCATACAAGTCATAGCGCAACACCCGAAACCCGGCCTGCGCCAGATGCTCAAACGTGCCATTCCACACACAAGAAGGCACTGAAAAACCATGAATCAATACCACTGGCGGGCCGCTTTCCGGCCCGGCCAGTTGGTACCACGTTTTGCCCGCGGGCAAATCTGCCCAGCGGCCTTCAGAAGCAGGGGACATGCTTTCACCGCCTGAAGAAAGTCGGCGTGCACGGCTAATCGGCGGTCTCCAGCCCGGTCAGCACCCGCTCACCGGTCAGCGGGAAGTCGTGATACCAGACGCCAACAGCGGCACGCATGGCGTGCATCACCGCGGGGGCAATGGGCAGGAAGGGCATTTCGCCCATGCCGCGGGCGCCATACGGCCCGCGCGGGTCGGGGACTTCCAGAATCAAGGGGCGAATGCGGGGCGGGATATCCTTGACCGAGGGAATGAGATAGGTCGACAGGCGATCGGTGACCACATAGCCATCTTTTTGAATGAAATTCTCGACCAGCGTCCATCCCAACGCCTGCACCACGCCACCCTCGATCTGGCCTTCCACCTGGGTGGGGTTGACCGCCCGTCCCACGTCGTTGCCTAAGATCACATCGACCACCCGCACCTCGCCGGTCTCGGTATCGACTTCCAGCGCTACCGCGGCGGCCACATAGCCATAGGCAAAATTCGGTTCGGCAAAGCCGGTTTTCTCATCAAAAGGCGTGGTCGGCGGAGCCTTGTAAACGAATTCCACGGAAACCGGGCGTTCCCCGGCCTGCCAGCGCCACAGCGCCCGCTCGGCAGCGCCTTTGACCGCGTGCCCGGCCATGAA
>CAYYRG010000077.1:0-7314 GCA_964474015.1 uncultured Anaerolineaceae bacterium
GGCGCGGCTCATCCTCCCGCAGCACGGTGCGCGGCGGCAGCACGCTGGCCGTGGGTGGGATGTCGCGCGTATCCAGCCCCTGCAGGCGGGCGACATAATCCAACACGTCGGAAAGTTGCTCGCGATAGCGGGCAATTTCCTCCTCGGTGAGTTCCAGACGCGCCAGTTGGGCAATGTGTTCGACTTCTTCTCGGGTCAGGGCCATGGGCTTCCCTCGGCAAAAGGATGGAAAAATTATACCATCGGGTACAATTAGACCATGTTCGTCTGGTTTCTGGATCTAGACGGCACGCTCTACACCGACCACACGGGGTTATGGCCGGCGATCAGCGCCCGCATCACCCTTTACCTGGAAATGCGATTAGGGCTCTCGTCCGAGGCTGCCCAGGCGCTGCGCCGCCGTTGGGTGGAAGCCTACGGCACCACCTTGCAAGGGCTGTTGCACGAAATGCCCGACCGCGCCGACCCGCACGATTATTTTGCCTTTGCCCACGACCTGCCGCTGGAAGCCTATCTGGCCCCCGACCCGCGGCTGGAACGCACGCTGGCGGCGTTGCCCGGCCCCAAATGGGTGTTCACCAATGCCGATGCAGCCCACGCCCGCCGCGTGCTGGAAATTTTAGGCGTGGCCGCGGCTTTCGAAGGCATTATTGACATCTTCGCCACCGATCTGCACCCCAAGCCCTGGGAAAGCGCCTACCGGAAAGCCCTTGCCATCGCAGGAAACCCGCCGTCCGGCAGCGCCGTGCTGGTCGACGACCGCCTCAGCAACCTGACCGCCGCCCAGCCGTTGGGCTTCCGCACCGTGTGGGTGAGTCGGGAAACCTCCGCCACCGAAACCTGCCCGGTTGATGCCGTCATTCCGGAAATTTACGCCCTTCCGGGGGCGTTCCCACTTGCAACCAGCGCGTCCGCGCCTTCTCCTTCACAGGGGCGTTGAACACGCTGCACGCGATGGAGGAAAGCCATGCACACCGTGCTTCTGGTGCTTGGCGGCATTGCAGCCGCCATCGTCTTTTCCCTGCTGCTGGCTTACAGCCTGCGCCGCCAAAACCTGCACACCCAGGTAGAAATCTTGCGCAAGGTGGTGCGCCGCAGCCGCGCGCCGTGGGCGAAAGAAGACCAGGGCTGGAAAGCCCTCGGCGAAGCAGTCAAAGGCATTCCCGACGACCTGCGCCCGCCATCGAAAGACGCCTGACGCCCTGCCCCCGCCCACCAGGGGGAACAGGCCGCCAAAGCGCCGCGAACTTCCAAACAGATAGGGCGCTTTTTACACTTTTCTAATCTCTCCGTGGTACGCTTACCAGTGGATTACGATGGACAAGGAGCTCAAGATGAAAACTTACTGGCGTTACCTTCTGGCTGCCGTGCTGGTGCTGGCTCTGGTCGCGGGCACATTTGCCGGCGGCTTTGCCCTGGGTTATCTCGCCAAGGGCATCGAAAGCCCGGCTGGCAGCACCGCGGCCGTTTCCACCCCGCCGCAGCCCACCGTGGGCCCCGGCACGCCCACCCCCACGGCCTCGGCGGACATTTGGGCCCCCTTCTGGCAGGCCTGGAAACTGCTGCATGAGTATTACGTCCGCCCGCTGGACGACGTCAAACTGGTGCAGGGCGCGATTCGGGGCATGTATGCCGCCACCGGCGACAAGCACACTTCTTACATGGACCCCGACGAGTATCGCGAGGCCAACATCTCGCTGGCTGGCGAATACGAAGGCATCGGCGCCTGGGTGGACACGTCGGGCAAATACGTCACCATCGTCACCCCGATGAAAGGCTCACCCGCCGAGAAGGCCGGGTTGCAGCCAGGGGATGAAATCATCGCCGTGGACGGCCAGGACGTCTCGGGCATCAACCCCGAACTGGTAGTGCGGAAGGTGCTCGGCCCCGCGGGCACGAAGGTGCGCCTGACCATCAAACGCGACGACCAAAAGCCTTTCGACGTCGTCATCACCCGCGCCAAAATCACCATCCCCAGCGTGGAAGGCAAGATGCTGGATGGCAACATCGCCTACGTGCAACTGCACACCTTTGGCGACAAAACCACCCAGGAACTGCACGACACCCTCAAGCAGTTGATGGCGCAGCACCCCAAAGGGTTGATTCTGGACCTGCGCAACAACGGCGGCGGCTACCTTGTCACCGCGGTGGATGTGGCTTCCGAATTCCTGCCGGAAGGCAAAGTGGTGCTCTACGAGCAATACAAAGACGGCAGCCTGAAGAGTTACAAAACCCACGGCGGCGGCCTGGCGACCGACGTGCCCATGGTGGTGCTGGTCAACGACGGCACGGCTTCCGCAGCCGAGATTGTCTCGGGCGCGCTGCAAGATTACGGCCGCGCCGTGCTGGTGGGTGTGACCACCTACGGCAAGGGCTCGGTGCAAAACTGGATCCCGCTGGATCACGACCAGGGCGCTGTCCGCATTACCATTGCATTGTGGCTTACGCCGAAAAAACGCCAGATCAGCGGCAAGGGCCTCACGCCCGACTTCAAAGTAGAACTCACCCAGGAAGATGCCAAGGCCAAGCGCGACCCGCAACTGGATAAAGCCAAAGAACTCATCCTCTCGGGCAAAGCGCCTGGCGGCATCAAATAACCCCTCACGGAGGGCAGGGCTATGTTCTGGTTCGACCCTTATTACCTCATCTTCATGGCGCCGGCATTCCTGTTGATGCTGGCCGCCCAATGGTATGTCAGTTCGGCATTCAAGAAGTGGTCGCGTGTGCCTCTGCGGGCCAACCTTTCCGGCGCTGAGGCCGCCGAGCGGCTGATTCGCTACGGCGGGCTGTATGGCGTGCGGGTGGAGGCCGTGCAGGGCATGTTGACCGACCACTACGACCCCCGCAGCAAAGTGCTGCGCCTTTCCCCGCAGGTGTATCAGGGGCGTTCCGTGGCCTCGGTGGCCGTCGCGGCCCACGAACTCGGCCACGCCCTGCAAGACCAGGAAGGCTATGCCCCTCTGAAACTGCGCGGCATGATGGTGCCCGCCGTCAACATCGGCTCTTACCTGGGCTGGATTTTGATTTTCATCGGCCTGATTCTCAACTTCCTGCAATTGGCCGTGGTTGGGCTGGTTGTTTTCTCGCTGGGCGCGGTCTTTGCCCTGGTGACGCTACCGGTGGAACTCAATGCCTCGGCGCGCGCCAAGCGCCTGCTGCGAGAAACCGGCATCGTCCAGACCGAGGAAGAAGCAATGGGCGTGAACCGCGTGCTGAACGCGGCGGCGCTGACCTATGTCGCCGCGCTGGTGACCGCACTTTTGCAGGTGATGTACTACGCCATGCTGATTTTCGGCGGTCGTCGCCGCCGCTAAATCTTTCATCTCCCCGACGCCCGCGCCGGAAACCGCACCGACGCCCGCGCCGGGGCTTCGGGAGGTGAAACATGGACGCCAAACGCATCGCGCTGGTTTTCCTGTGGCTGTTTACCGCCGCGCTGACGGCATTGTGCGGCGGCATAGCGGGCGGCTGGTGGGTCGCCGCACACGCTGCGCCGGCTGCGGCGCCCGCAGCGGCGGTTTCCCCGGCCGGGCAGGGCAACGCCCCCGCAACAGGGAAAACGCCCAACGGCGACGTTTTGAAGGTGGAAACCACCCAAATCGAAACCGCCATCACCAAGGCGGTTGAGAAGGTTTCCCCCGCCGTGGTCACCGTGGTTGGCGTCATTCCTGGCCGCATGACCTTCTTCGGCCCGACGCCCGATGAGCAGGTCAGCGGCTCGGGGGTCATCGTCTCCGAGAAGGGCTACATCATCACCAACAACCACGTCGTGGCTGGCACGCGCAAACTGGAAGTCATCTTCGCCGACGGCACCCGGCGGGAAGCCCGCATCGTGGGCACCGACCGCTTTGCCGACCTGGCCGTGCTGCAGGTGAAAGGCAAAGTGCCCGCGGTGGCCGTGTTGGGCAATTCTGACGCGCTCAAGCCCGGCGAAACCGTGATTGCCATCGGTTCACCGCTGGGCGCCTTCCGCAACACCGTCACGGTAGGGGTGGTCAGTGCCACAGGACGCAATCTGGATACCGGGCGCGGCTACGTCATGGAAGGGCTCATCCAAACCGACGCGGCCATCAACCACGGCAACTCGGGCGGGCCCCTGGTCAACCTGGCGGGCGAAGTGGTCGGCATCAACACCCTGATCGTGCGCAACGGCGGCGGCGACGTCGCGGAAGGGCTGGGCTTTGCCATTCCTTCCAACACCGTGCGCGCCGTGGCCGAGCAAATCATCAAGCAAGGCTATGTCTCGCGCCCTTACCTGGGCATTGACTGGCAGGGCATCAACCCCGCCATCGCTGCCCGCTATGGCCTGCCGGTCAAATGGGGTGTGTACGTCGTCCAGGTGGCAGCGGGCAGCCCGGCTGAAAAAGCGGGCCTGCAGCACGGCGACATCATCACCCAGATTGGCAACACCCCCATCGACGACCAGCATCCCTTCATCAACACCCTCTTCGACCACAAGCCCGGCGAAACCGTGGCCCTCAAAGTCGTGCGCGGCAACAAAGTCATTACCCTCAAAGTGACTTTAGGCGAGCGACCGCGGCCATAGCCACGCCAAACAACGCCAAATTCCCAGCAGGGCGGGAAGGCTTCCCGCCCTGCTTTTTCGTCACACCCCGCGACAGGCGGCCTTGGTATAATGCCCTCATGCGCAAACTCCTCTTTGCCCTGGCGCTGCTGCTGGGCGTCGTCTTCCTCATTGGGCGTCTGGCAGAAATTCACACCATCGTCGCAACCCTGCGGCAGGGCGACTTGCGGTTCATTGGCCTGGCCTTAGGGGTGCAGGTTTTGTGGTATCTCAACGCAGGCTACAACCTGAGGATCCTTTACCGGGCGCTGGGGCTGGAAGAAAGCCCCATCCGCCTGGCGTTGATGGCCTTGGGGGCGAATTTCTTCGGCGTGGTGGTGCCCAGCGGCGGCATGAGCGGGCTTGCCGTTTACATCGCCGAAGCCCGTCAGCAGGGCTACTCAGCCAGCCGCGCCACCGTGGCAGGGGTGGTGTATCTCTTCTTCGAGTATGCCGGCTTTCTGGCCGTGCTGGCGTTGGGGCTGGTGGTGCTCATTCGGCGCAACCATCTGACCACCGCCGACGTCATCGCCTCCATCCTGATGGCCGGATTGGCCGTAGGGCTGGGGGCGCTGCTTTACTTAGGGGCTTACTCGGGCCCCCTGCTGGCGCGGGTGCTGAGTGCGCTGGCCCACGGCACCAATCGCTTGCTGTGGCCTGTGCTGCATCGCCCCTACCTTTCCGAAAGCCGGGCGCGCACCTTTGCCCTCGATGCCGGGGAGGGACTGCAAGCCCTCCGCCGCCAACCCCACGCCGTGCTGCTACCGGCCACCCTGGGCGTGGTGAGCAAAATGTTGCAGGTGCTGGTGCTCTGGCTGGTGTTCCTGGCCTTCCACGTTCCGCATTCGCTGGGCACGGTGGTGGGAGGATACGCGGTCGCGATGTTGTTCATGATCATTTCGCCCACCCCTTCGGGCATCGGCATTGTGGAAGGGGTGATGACGGTGGCGCTCAACTCGCTCAACGTGGCTCTGGGTGCGGCAGCGGTCATCACGCTGGCCTATCGCGGCATCACCTTCTGGCTGCCGTTTTTGCTGGGGCCGCTGGCTTTTCGCGCGCTGGGGCGCCTTCCCCTGGCCCCGCCGCAAATTCCGCCCCCTCCCAATGAGGCGGCACAATGACCAATGTATGGCATCTCGGCCCCCCACCGCTGCAGCGGGCGTTACACACCCTGCCCCTGACGGCATGGCGCTTCTACCCCGTCACCGGCTCGACTAACGACGAAGCCCTGGCCTGGGCAGCCGCTGGCGCGCCAGAAGGCTGCTTCGTGCTGGCGGAGCAGCAAACCCGCGGGCGGGGGCGGCAGGGCAACCGCTGGTGGTCGCGCCCCGCCGCGGCATTGACCTTTACCTTCATTGCACGCCCCCTGCCCGGCGAGCGCCTTTACCCTGGCCGCTTCACCGCGTGGGGGGCTATTGCCGTGGCCGAAACCCTCGAAGCCCTGGGCCTGTCACCTGCACTCAAGTGGCCCAACGATGTGCTGCTGGAAGGCCGCAAAGTCGCGGGCGTGCTGGCCGAAGCCGCCTGGGAAGGTGAGCGCCCCGCGGCGGTAGTTGTGGGCCTTGGCGTGAACCTTGCACCGGAAGCCTTGCCCCCCGCCGGGGCAACGGATTTCCCTGCCGGATGTGTGGCCGACGCCCTGGGCTTTTCCCCACCTCGCTGGGAATTCCTGGTCGCGGTGCTGCGCCGGATGCTCTGGTGGCGGTATCGCCTCAGCAGCCCTGCCTTCCTGCAAGCGTGGGAAAGCCGACTGGCTTATCGCGGCCAGTGCGTGCAGGCCGGCCAGGTGCGCGGCGTGCTGTTGGGGCTCGACGCGCACGGCGGGCTTCGTTTGCGCCTGCCCTCCGGCCACACACAAACCCTCTATGCCCTGGAAGGCCACCTGCGGCTGGTTGACAGCCAGCCCAAATTGCCATAAACTTACACCAGCGCCCGACGCACCACCGAGGAGGTCACCATGTTGGACGATTTCCGCGAAAGCGGCGATTTTTTGGATGATGAAGAACCCGAAGTTTCTTCCCCATCGGCTGAAGCCGTCGAAGACGATCTGCTTTTCGGCATGACGCCCGTCCAGCGATTTGTGCTGGCCGTGTTGTTTTTCCTTTCCATGTGCATGTTGGGGTCGTTTTGCCTGCTCGTCACCGACAAAATCGCGCTGCCGCTCTTTTGAGTGGCTTGTTGTGCTCCCTATGGACGCGAAAAAACCCGCCCTTTCGGCGGGTTTTGGCGTTTTTTGACCCGAATCGTCTCCTTGTCGGCCCATCTCTCCGGCAGCGTTTCGCACTTCGAGTTTGCTCCCGTGGGTCGCTCTGCCCGGCACGGAACGCCACCAACAGCGCGTTGAGCGGAGATCGCGGAGCCATCACTCTCGAAACAGGCGTAGTATCTACCCAAAAAAATCCATGCAGGTGTGTCACTGCGAGGCGGGCTGAGCGTCGTCGAAGCCCGCCGAAGCAGTCTCCTCCATCAGTGCTTCCCTCTCCCGCTGGGAGCTTACTTTTACCCATAAGTCAAAGAAGGCATTGCGGGCCTGATGAAACGCTCGCATAAGCCGTTATATGGCTTCCCGTCGCCTCTTAGCAGGGCAACGGGGCTCCCCTCTCCCGTTGGGAGAGGGGCCGGGGGTGAGGGCGAAGGGACGCAAGGCGCCTGAAATGCCCTCACCTTCCCCCATCCCCCTCCTCTCCCTTTGGGAGAGGAGGGGGCGCTGGCGCCGAGTGAGGACGAAGTGCTCGTGCCCGCAAAGCCTA
>CAYYRG010000078.1:0-7285 GCA_964474015.1 uncultured Anaerolineaceae bacterium
TGAATTGCCGTGTGACGGCGGCGGGCCAAAGTGATGAGCAATGAGCAAAAGCCAGGCGTTGCGCCTGGCTTTGTGTGTGCTGGAGGTAAGAAGGCCGCGGCTTGCGGCGTTTTGCTCAGGGTGTGGGTGTTGGCGTTGCCGTGGCGGGCTGGGTTGGCCGCGGCGTCACCAGATTGACCGGCACGATGAGAATTTGCCCGACATAAATCGGGTCGGTGGCTTTTTCTAAGGTGTCGTTGGCTTTGATGATAGCCTCAACGGTGGAGTTGAACTTGGCAGCAATGCCTTGCAGCGTATCGCCCGGCAGCACGAAGTATTGGATTTTGAATCCCCGCGGCATGAAAGTGGGCAGCGGTGTGGGGGTGGGGCGCTTGGTGTTAGGGGCAGGGATGATCAAGGGCTGGCCGACATAAATGGTGCTGGTGTTGTTGAGGTTGTTGAGCAGCATCAGGGTTACCAGGTCGGCGTTGAATTTTTTGGCAATGCTGACCAGGCTATCGCCTTCTTGAACGGTGTATTGGAAAGGCGCTGAAGGCGTGGGGGTGAACGTGGGGGTTGGCGAAGGGGTGCTGGTCGGCGTCAGCGTGGGGGTGGGTGTAGGCGTGTTGGTGGGGGCGGGGGTGGGTGTGAGGGTAGCGGTCGGCGTGGCGGTCGGCCTGCTCAGCAGGGGAATGCTGCGCCCCTGTCCCAGAAAGGCCAGCACCAGCACAATGCCGACGACCACGAAGACCACCGAAAGCGCCCCCAGGAGGAAGGGCAACCATGCCTGTTGGGGCGGCGCAGAAGGTGCGGCCGGGGCGGCTTCCGGAGGGGCCACCGGTGTGGGTTCCTGGGCGGCAGGTTGTTGCGGCTGTGGGGCCTGCGCGGCGCTTTCCTGGCTGGCAGGCTCGACAGGTGTGGTGTCGTCCGGCGAAGCCGGCGGTGTGTTTTTCTTCTTTTTATTACTCATGAAGCACCTCAAGAGGGTGGGGCTGTCTAACGCATTGGCGAGGCACGCGAATGCCCCACCGTTTTCCCCATTATACTCGCTTAATGGCTGGCGGCAAGTGTCGGAAAGTATGAAAAAGGTGGGGGAAGCCACGCCGGGGGCTTGTGCACCGTGAGCGTTCCGAGGGCTGGAAAGCAGGGGGCGGCTGGGGCAATGGCTACAACGAAACTGTTATGAAATTGTAACGAAAAAAGATGACCAAATAGGTTTATAATCCCGCCACACAAAAATCCCCTGCTTCATTGTGTTGGCATTTGTTGATCCATTTGGAGGTGGTTCATGCAGAAGAAAGCCCGTTTGTTGATTCTTACGACTTTGCTGGTGTTGCTGGCCGTCCTGGCTTATGGTTTTGCTGCTCAAAATACAGTGCCGGCGAGTTACGCTGGCGATGGCCAGGCCGCTGTCAACGGTTATGTGGTTTCCAATGTCCATTACACTTTGAACAGTTCGAACCCCACAATTATCGATAGCGTGAGTTTCAGCCTGGATCAAGCGGCGACCGAGGTCCACACGGCGTTGGGTATGGATACCAACCAGGATGGCACGGTGGACTCGTGGGAATGGGTGACTTGCAGCGTGAGCGGTGGAACCGCGGTGACCTGTGATTACACCGGCGCGAACGACCGCAAGGTGCTGGATATTATCCAACTGCGGGTAATTGCTTCGCAGTAAGCCACGCGGTGGCTGGACGAAAAAACACGAAACCGGGCGCGGCGCACCGCCGCGCCTTTTGGTGCTGAATGATGGGCAGGCGTGGCTGGCCGGTGTGGGCAGGGCTGATTGCTTTGCTGGTCGCCCTGGGGGTGTTCTTCTTGCCCGCGCGGTTGGGGGGCGAGATGTACTACGTCATCCTGACCGGCCCCAGCATGGAACCCCACTTCCACGTCGGCGACCTGGTACTGGCCCGACGCGCGCCGTTTTACCAGCCCGGCGATATTGCCATCTATCGCCATCCGCGCATTGGCTTTGTCTTCCATCGGATTGTGGGCTATGACGCCCAGGGGCGTTTCCGCTTCAAGGGTGATCACAATGCCTGGGAAGACCCCTACCATCCGCGCCCGGATGAAGTGCTTGCGCGTTACGTTGCCCGCATCCCGGCGGTGGGGAAAGTGCTCCGGCACCTGCGCTCGCCGTGGATCATTACGGCGCTGGTGGTGTTGATTGGCTTGCTGCTGTTGGGCGATTGGTTGCGGATGGATTCGGATGAAGAAGAGGAAAACGTGGTGATGCCTCGCGGGGATACGCTTTACGATTGGATGATTGCTTTCGCCGTGCTGCTGGTGCTGGCGGTGCTTTTAGGGGTGGTGGCTTTTACCCGCCCTAAGGTGGTGCAGGCCCAGGAGCCGATTTCTTATACCGAAACGGCGGCGTTTTCGTACACCGCACGCGCTCCTGAAGGGCTTTACGATTTGCCCCAGGTGCAGCCCGGTGAGCCAATTTTCACGCAATTGACGGGTACGATTACGGTGGGATGCACTTATCGCTTCACTGCTGCAGCGCCCTTTCAACTGCAAGGCACTTATCGCCTGCTGGCGCGGGTGAGCGATGCCACGGGATGGAAGCGCACACTTCCCCTTACGGAGCCCACGGCTTTCCGAAACGGCACGTTTACTGCCCAGGCTACCCTGCACCTCGAAGACATGCGTCGCTTCATCGATGAATTCGAGCAGATCACAGGCCGCCACGGGGCCTATATGCTCTCGGTGATTGCCCATATCGAGGCCCGCGGCACGGTGGGAGGCGAAGCGTTTCAAGACACTTTCGAGCCAGCCTTGCGTTTTCGCTGGAATGGCAATGCATTGGTACTGGAAACCTCCGGTGGCGTGCCATTGGGCGAAAAGAGCCCCGACCCCCTTCACGTGGTGCGCCAGAATGCGCTTGTGCACACGGTGCCGCGCGTCAACACCTTGCTGATTTTGGGGGTTCACGTGCCAGTGCCGCTGGCGCGCACGCTTTCGGTGGTGGTAGGGATGCTCGCGTTGGCACTGCTGGCTGGGGCGCTGTCCTACGAGCATCGCGTTGTGGAAAGGGACCCGGTGGCACAGTTGCGTTTGCTCGACGGTGTGACCACTGTGCCCCTCGATGCCATGCCGCACCACACATTGCCTGTGGTTGAGGTGGGCAGCCTCTCGGATCTGGCTGCCCTTGCAGTGCTGCGTCGCGCGCCGGTGTTCCATTGGCGGGAAGACGACCTCGTGGTGCACTTCTGGCTCAAAACGCCCGATGCGGTATATCACTACGTGGCTGAAGGGCAGGCGCCTGAACTGCCGTCCCGCCGGCTGGCCTTGCCGCGGCCGCACTTTTTGCGCCGGAAAAAAGGCCCTGCCTCGGCTGCGGGCGTGTGCGAAAGCGTGTTGGAAGAGTGGGCGCATACGGTCGATAGCCAGGTGGTGCGCGATGCTGGGCATTCCCAGCGGGTGGCGCGGCTGGCGGTGGAGTTAGGTAAAGCCTTGCGGTTGCCTGAAAATGCCCTGCGTGATCTGCGTCTGGCTGCGTTGTTGCACGGGCTGGGCTTGATGGAAATTCCCTCGGAGATCGTGCAGAAAACAGCGCCCTTGACCGAGGAAGAAAAACAGATCTTGCGAGAACACGTTTTGCGCTTGAACGTGCGGTTTGAGTCGGTGGAGGCGCTGGCTGGCGCATTGCGGATAGCCTATCACCGCACAGAGCGATGGGATGGCTCCGGTTACCCTGATGGCTTGCGCGGCGAGCAGATTCCGTTGGGCGCGCGTATTCTCGCCGTAGTGGACGCATGGGATGCCCTGCGGCACGACCGTCCCCACCGGGCAGCCTGGCCGGAAAGCGCAGCCGCAAGTTTCCTCCGTCAAAAAGCCGGGGAATGGTATGATCCACATGTGGTGACAGTTTTTCTCAATGAGGTGGTTAAGGCGTCTTCTCCGGCAGATGGGCTTGAGGAGCCCCCTTCAAGTGGGGGGACCCCTTCGGTGGAGGATGAGGATGATGAGGCGCGGCCCGCGGCGTAAGCGCTGGTGGCGCTTGCTCCCTTTGATCCTGCTCTTGCTCATTGTGTGGGGGGCGGTGGGGTCGTATGCGGCTACCAACACGGTGCCGACTACCTATGCCGCCGATGGGTTTATTCCCCTTTCGGCGGCCCAATTCGCGCCGCCAGAATGTTACGGTATCACCTTTGCTGATGTGCTCGTTGGTTTGGGCAATGGTGCTACGATAAATGGTACAGGTGGCAATGACTTGATTTTAGGTACGAGCGGTGATGATACCATCAACGGTAATGGTGGCGATGACTGCATTGTGGCAGGCGCAGGGGCGGACTACGTCGATGGCGGTGACGGGAATGACGTGATTTTGGGCGGCCCTGGCGATGATGGTCAGTGGATTGATTTCCTCATCATAAAAATCCCCTGGCGCTCTTACTTGAACGGCGGCAATGGCAACGACGTCATCTACGGTGGCGGCGGCGACGATATTTTGGATGGCGGCAATGGCACCGATACGCTGAACGGCGGCAGCGGCTACGACGCATGTTTCAATGGGGAAAACAACAGCAGTTGCGATTGGTAAAACGCGGCTCGGGAAGGGAAAAAAGGGGGCGAGGGTGCAGGTTTTTCTTGCAAAGCAGGTGGGCTTACTCATGCTATAATGAAGGCAGCATGGCGATGGAATGTGCCCAGGGGTAGTGTTATGGATTGGGCTTGCTGATTTTGGAGAGGTCGCTTCATGCCCGCTTTTGGACATCGGCAATCGACGACACCGCGTGTCAGGCCGCGCTGGAGCGCGCAGACCAAATGGACGGTCAGCATGGTGTTGCTGGCCTTTGCCGTTTATTTGGTTTTTCGTTTCAGCGAGGTGCTCCCCCCGCTGGTGTTGGCGGTCGTGCTGGCCTATGTGATCTCGCCGCTGGTGCGCTGGCTGGAGCAGCGCACTCCTCTGGGGCGCGGCTGGGCGACGGCGCTGGTTTATCTTTTGTTG
Organism: uncultured Anaerolineaceae bacterium; assembly: GCA_964474015.1. Lineage (GTDB taxonomy): Bacteria > Chloroflexota > Anaerolineae > Anaerolineales > DRMV01 > DRMV01. The sequence continues at coordinate 4,937 of CAYYRG010000078.1, forward strand.
TTGGGTGTGGTGGCTGCATTGCTCGCCGTGGGCGTCCCGTTGCTGGTTTCCCAGGCCGCGGCGCTCAACGTGAAACTGGAAGCCCTGGTCACGCTGGCAACCCAGGCCCTGAATCGCCCGCTTTCCTTTTTCGGCCACACGGTTGACGGCACCACCTTGATCACCCAGATGCAGGGCGCGTGGCAGAGCATGGCGCAAGTGGTGCTTGGGCAGGGCTTGAACGTGGCCGTTGGCGTGCTGGCTACTTTGGGCTGGTCGGGTTTCATTTTGGTGATTTCGTTTTATCTGGTAAAAGATGCTGCCCAACTGCGCGCTTACGTGGAAAGCCTCGTGCCGCGCCCCTACCTGGCCGATTACATTCGCTTGCGTGAGGAAATCGGCGCGGTCTGGTCGGCCTTTTTTCGGGGGCAGGTTACCCTCGCTCTGGTGGTCACGGCCATCATCACCACCCTCGCGCTGATCGTTGGCCTGCCGGGCGCCCTGCCCATGGGCTTGTTGGCTGGCCTGTTGGAGTTCCTCCCCAGCATTGGCCACGGCATTTGGCTGACCATTGCCGCGACGTTGGCGTTCTTTTTTGGCTCGACGTGGTGGCCTATGCCCCACTGGGCTTTTGCGCTGCTGGTTGCGGCGTTGCACGTGTTGTTCGACCAACTGGATACCAATTACCTCATCCCGCGCATCATCGGGCGACGGGTACGCCTGCATCCGCTGGTGGTCATTTTGGGCATTGTGGCGGGGGCGCTTATCGGCGGCGTGCTGGGTATTGCCCTGGCTGCCCCGACGATTGCCTCGTTGCGGGTGTTGGGACGGTATGTGTATGCCAATTTGATCGATGCCGACCCGTTCCCCGGTGAGGTTTCCGAGCCGTTGCCTGCCCCTGACCCCCATTGGTGGCAGAAGACGCCCGTGTTGCGCCGCCTGAACTGGCGTGCGAGGCGCAACCGTCGCCCCGTGCGCCGCCGTTGAATGTCATGAGCCCTTCAACGCCCCTTTCGCCTTCGTCTTCCCCGGCTGCCGCACCGGCTTCCCCACCCCCCTCGCCGCCGTGGAGCCCCGCCACCAAGATCGTGGTGGGCGTGAGTGTGTTGGCGGCGCTGGCCGCCTTGCTGATCGCTTTCCGTGATTTTATCGGCCCACTGGTGCTGGCCCTGATGCTGGCTTATCTGATGCACCCCCTCGCGGCGATGCTGGCGCGGTGGACGCGGATTTCCTGGCGTACCGCGGTGGCAGTGGTGTACCTTTTCCTTGCCGCGGTGGTGCTGGCGCTGCTGGCTGCCGGCGGCTTTGCCCTGGTGCAGCAGGCCGAAGGGCTTTATGGCGTGGTGCAGGATTTCCTGCTCACCGACCTGCCCCACTGGTTGCAGTACCTTTCCACCCATGCTTACACTTTTGGCCCCTGGGTGCTTGATTTCCGTCAGTACGATTTCAATGCCCTCAATCAGCAATTGCTGACCTCGGTGCAGCCCCTCATTGGTCAGTTGGGCACCCTGGTCAGCCGTCTGGCGGCTTCTACCCTTCAGGTGTTGGGCTGGCTGGCTTTCATCTGGCTGACCTCTTATTTTTTGCTGGCCGAATCAGGGCGAATGTCTTCCAACCTGGTAACCATCCGCATCCCGGGCTACCAGCATGATCTGGAGCGCATGGGCAAGGAACTGGGGCGCATCTGGAATGCCTTCCTGCGCGGCCAGTTGACCGTGGCGGCGATTGCGATGGGTTGGGCGTGGCTGTGGCTGACCGTGGTCGGTGCGCCCATGACCTTAGTGCTGGCTTCCCTCGCGGCCATTGCCCGCTTTGTGCCCTATGTGGGCCCCTTTGTGCTTTACACCATCACTGCTGTGGTCGTTTTGTTCCAGCCTTCGGCGGCATGGGGCTTGCAGCCTTGGCAAATGGCGCTGGTTACGGTGGGCGGCATGTTCGTGGGCGATAACATCATCGACAACTTCGTCACGCCTCGCATCCTTGGCGAGGCCCTGGGGGTGCACCCTGCCGCTGTGCTGGTGACTGCCCTGGTGGGCGCGAAATTGTTCGGCGTGTTGGGTTTGCTCTTTGCCGCGCCGACGCTGGCTTCCTTGCGCTTGTTTGGGCATTACATCATGCGTAAAATGTTCGACCAGGACCCGTGGGCTGATTGGCACACGGTGCCCCCTTACTCGCTGACGGGCGGGCTGGCAGGCTGGCTGCGGCGGCTTTACCGCCGTTTGCGCCCTGCACGCTCGTGATGTGAGTGCCATTTTCTCCTTGTGAGGCTGCTATGAGTGACTTTCCTGAACCCAAAACCGAAGTGCTGGCCGAAACCAAGAACTACATTGCCTGGAAAGCCGAAGAGCCGGATGGTGAAGTGACCTATCA
>CAYYRG010000079.1:0-2104 GCA_964474015.1 uncultured Anaerolineaceae bacterium
GCCCCCGCATTGCGAAAACCGTCGCCCTGCTGATGAAAGCCGACCTCTGCCTGGTGGTCACCCCGCCGCACAATGAACGGTTGAGCATCGCCTGCGCTTACGACCTCATCCGCGAGCAGGCGCTCAGCGGCACGTCGTTCCCCGCCCGCCAGGCCCCGATTCTGGTGGCTGCGATGACCCGCCGCCGCCCCCTGCGCCTTCCGGCCAGCAGCACCTCCACCGACGCCCGCACCCTGACGGCACTCCTGAGCCTCAGCCGCAGCGGCCCCTTGCTGGCTGCCCCGCTGGATGGCGGCCCCGACCATCCCGTGCAGGGCAGCGTGGTGCTGCTTTCGGCTTACGCCCAGCACTCCTGGACCGCCGCCGAGCAAGACCGCCTGGCGGCGATTGCCCGCCACATCGGGCGCTGGTTGCTGACCCATGCACCCAGCCCGCCGCCTTCCCCCGCGCCCACACCCGAACCCCCGCCTGAAATCTCAGCCCGCCTCGCTGCGCTGGAAGAGCAAGTGCTCGCCCTCACCGAAGAGAACGACGCCCTGCGCGCCCAGGCCTCTGAAGCCGCCCTGCTGCAAGACCGTCTGCAGGCACTTGCCGCCGCCCACGAGGAAACCCAGCGAGTGCTGGACGCCATGGAAGCCGAAAACCGCCGCTTGCAAGCCGCCCTGGAAGCCGCTGCCAGCAAAGACCATCTCACCGAAGATTACCGCCAAAACCTGGAAGTGTTGCTTTCCAGCGCCCAAGACCTGCGCCAGCCCCTGGCCTCGCTCATGGGCTATGCCGACCTGCTGCTGGGCGAGAGCGTGGGCATTCTCGGGGCGCTACAACGCCAATTCGTGGAACGCATCCGCACCAGCGCCGCCCGGATGGCGCAGGCCGTGGACGACATGGTGCAGGCCCTCTCGCTGGAAACCGGTGGCCTGGAAATCAACCCCCAGGAAGTCGATCTCAACGAGGCCATCGACAACGCCCTCAGCCGCAACAGCAACCTCTTGCGCGAAAAACGCCTTTTACTGCGGGTAGACCTGCCCGAAACCCTTCCTCCCGCGCATCTGGATAAGGAAATGTTCCACCACATCCTCCACCACCTGCTGCGGAACGCCGCGCTGGCTTCGCCCGAAGAGAGCGAAATTCAGTTGCGCCTGAAAATCATGGAGGAAGAGGGAGAACGGTTGCTCATGCTCGAAGTCACCGACAGCGGCGGCGGCATTGCCCCCGAAGACCTGCCGCACGTCTTCTCACGGCGCTATCGCACCACTTACCGCACCATCGACGGCCTGGGCGACAGCGGCCTGGGGATGCCGCTGGTAAAGGCGCTGGTAGAAGCCCTGCACGGGCGCATCTGGGCCGAAAGCATTGCCGGGCAAGGCACCACCTTTACCGCGCTTTTACCCCTGCCTGCGCCTCAACCTGCCACGGCAGCCACGGCCTCTACTGAAACCCCGGAAACGCCATGAAACCCTCCGCCCGGCTGGAAACCTTGAGCTATCTTGGCTTTGCCGCCCTGTGGATTGCAGGCGCTCTCGGCGGCCTGTGGACGGTCAAAGCCGAAAACCGCATTCCGCAGCAGGGCAATGCGGCCAGCCAGGCGCGGCAGGTCGTCCTGTTCAGCACACCCATTCCGTTTCCCACGCTTCCCCCCACGCCCGCCGTGGGAGCCAAAGCCACCCTGGTCCCGACAGCCACCCCCGCCTGCCACCCCCCGAAAGGCTGGCAGGCCATCACCGTTGCAGCGGGCGATACGCTGAAAGCCCTGGCGGCCCGCTATCACACCACCGCCCAGGCGTTGCAAAAGGCCAATTGCCTGCCCGCGCCGGCGTTAGTGCCGGGGGCCGCGCTGTTCGTGCCGCCGCAGCCCACGGCCACCCGACCACCCCACCCCACGGCCACCGCGCCCGCCTGTGGCCCCCTTCCCGGCTGGGTGGTGCACATCGTGCAACCCGGCGAAAACCTCTATCGCCTCAGTCTGGCCTACCGCGTGAGCGTTGCCCTGCTGGTGCGCGCCAATTGCCTGCCTGACACGCTCATCTATGCGGGGGAACGCCTTTGGGTGCCCAACGTGCCTACCAGCACGCCAGCGTGGACGGCAACGCCTACCGCCACGGCC
>CAYYRG010000079.1:2204-7278 GCA_964474015.1 uncultured Anaerolineaceae bacterium
CCGCCACCGTCGCGGCGTCTCCAACCCCCACGCCAACCCCGACCAGTACCGCCCCCACCTCCACCCCTACCCCTACACCCACACCCACAACTGCAGCCACGCCAACCCCCACCCCCACAGCCACCAACACACCGCAGCCGCCCACACCCACGCCCACGTCCACGCCCACGCCTACATCCCCACCGCCAACCAACACCCCAACCCCCACAGCCACCCCTTGATGCCATGCAACTTCGCCCCGTGACCTCCCCTCTAACGCGTGTGCTGCTCACCCTGGCCGTGCTGGCTGCAGTGGGCGCGCTGCTCTTCGGTGGCTGCGGCTTGCCGGGGCTTTCGCCTTCCCCCCGCGAGCACACCACACCCTGGCCGATGACGGCCACCTGGACCCCCTTCGCCCCCCTTTCCCCCACCGCGACTTACTTCCCCACCAGCACCCCGACCCTCACCCCTACCCCCACACCTCCCCCTACCCCCACCCCGCAACCTACCCCCACGCCCATGGGCTACCTCGGCCAACCTGTTCCCCCGCTGCCCCAGGCGCAAGGGCGCATCAACATCATGCTGCTGGGGTCCGACCGCCGCCCCGACCACGTCGATTTCCGCACCGATGCCTTCATGCTGCTTTCCTACAACCCCAAAACCGGGGCAACCAGCATCATCTCCTTCCCGCGCGACACCTTTGTGTACCTGCCCGGCGTGGGCTACAACCGCATCAACACGGCCATGGAATTCGGCGGCTTCCCCTTAGTGCAGCGCACCTTAGAATACAACTTTGGCATTCGGCCTTCCCACTACGTTTTGGTCGAATTTCGGGGATTCGCCACCCTCATCGACCAGTTAGGGGGCGTTGACGTTGCCGTGCCCCACCAGTTGTGCGACCGCCGCACCCATTACGGCGACCACTATTGCATCGGGCCGGGCACGGTTCACATGGATGGCAGCCTCGCCCTGTGGTACGCGCGGTCCCGCATCACCACCAGCGATTTCGACCGTGCGCATCGCCAGCAGGCGCTGATTTTGGCCGTCATCCGCAAGTTGCTTTCCCTCAACGCTCTCGGCCGGGCGCCAGACCTCTACCGCACCTACCGCCAAAGTGTGCAAACCGATATCAGCCTGGCGACCTTCCTGAAGATGCTGGCCCAGGCGCGCCGCTTCCGCGGCGATGCCATCCGCACTTACGTCATCCAGCCGCCCGCCCTGCAGCCCTGGATTACACCTCAGGGGGCCTACGTGCTGCTGCCGCACCACGACGCCGTGCGCAGCATTTTAGAAACCGCGCTCTCGCGGTAAAATGCTCAGCATGCCACGCGTCGCCACGACGCGGCCACGCAACACCTTTACGACGCGACTTTCCCCATGCCTCAACGTCTCAAATCATTAGAACTTCAGGGATACAAAACCTTCGCCAACCGCACCCGCTTCGAATTCGGGCCGCGGATTACGGCCATTGTGGGCCCCAACGGCTCTGGCAAATCCAACATTGCCGACGCCTTACGCTGGGTGTTGGGCGAGCAATCTTACGCCCTGCTGCGCGCCCACAAAACCGAAGACATGATCTTCGCCGGCTCAGCGCAACGCCCCCGCGCCGGGATGGCTACCGTCACCGTGACCTTCGACAACGAAGACCACTGGTTGCCGATCGACTACACCGAAGTGGCCCTCACCCGCCGCGCGGCCCGCGACGGGCAAAACCTCTACCTGCTCAACGGGCAGCGGGTGCGCCTGCGCGACTTGCGGGAACTTCTCGGCCACGCCGGGCTAAGCGAGCACACCTACACCTTCATCGGCCAGGGGCTGGTGGATGCCGCCCTCGCCCTGCGCCCCGACGAGCGCCGCCAAATGCTGGAAGGCGCCGCGGGCATCGGGGTTTACCGCCAGCGCCGCGAAGAAACATTGCGCCGCCTCGACGCCACCCAGCGCAATTTAGAGCGGGTGCAAGACATCCTGGCCGAACTGGAACCCCGCCTGCGCCGCCTGGAACGCCAGGCGCGCCGCTCGCGCGAAGCCGCCCAGTTGCAAGCCGACCTGGACCTCATGCTGCGGGAATGGTACGGCTACCATTGGCACGCCGCCCAGCAACGGCTCCACGAAGCCCGCCGCGCCGCCGCCCGCCAGGAAGCCCAACGGCAGGAAGCCCTGGCTCGCCAGCAGGCCAGCGCCCGCCAAATCGCCCACCTGCGCGCACAAATGGCAGCCCGGCGAGAACGTTTGAACGCGCTGCACCGCGAACTGGCCGCCCACCACCGCCAGATGGAAACCCTGGCCCGCGAGGCCGCCGTGCTGGAAGAGCGCCGTCGCGCCCTGCAAACCCGCCGCGACGAATGGCTTTCGGAAACCGAAGCCCTCGAAGCCCAAATTCGCGACCAGCAAACCCGCACCACTGAAGCCGAGGCCGAAATCGCCCGTCTGCAAGAAAACCACGCCCAGGCGCTACAACAACGCGAGCAAGCCCGCCTGGCCCTCGAAGATCTGCTCAAACGCCGCCGGGAAGCCCGCCGCGCCCGCGAACAAGCCCAACAAGCCCTCGACGCGCTCACCCGCAAGCAGGCCGCCCTCGAAGCCCGCCTCGACGACCTGGCCCGTCGGCGCGAGCGCCTGCAAGCCGCCTACACACAAGCCCAAAAGCAAACCGAAGCCCTGCAAGCCGCCTTCCAGAAAGCCCAAAACGCCCTGGCCGAGGCCACCCGCGCCCGCAAAGCCGCGGAAGCCCGCCGCGCCGCCGCCCAGGCCGCCCTCGAAGAAGCCCTCCAGGCCCAACGCGCCGCCGAAGCCGAGGCGCGCGAAGCCCGCCGCGCCTACGACCGCCTGCAAGCCGACCTTGCCGCCCTACAGGCCAAAGCCCGCGTCCTCGCCGAGGCCGAAGACAACCTCACCGGTTACGCCGAGGGCACCCGCTGGCTGGTCACCGAAGGCCGCAAAAAGCGCCTGCCCCTCAAGGGCGCATTAGGGCAGCACCTGCAAGCCCCCGCCGAACTCGAAACGGCCATCGCCGCGGCCCTGGAGCGCTTCACCGAAGCCGTGCTGCTGGAAAGCGACCTTGACGCCGCCCCCCTTGACCTTGGCCAAAACGCCCCTGCCCGCACGGTGTTGCTGCCTTTACGGGCGCTGCGCCCCGCCCCGCCCCTGCAACCGCCCGACGACCCCGACATCCTTGGCGTGGCCGCCCGGCACGTGCAGGCCGAAGCGGCCTTCCGCCCGGCAGTCGATGCCCTGCTGGGGCGCGTCCTCCTTGCCCGCACCCGCGCGGCTGCCCTGCGCGTGCTGCCTCACCTGCCGCCCGATGCGTGGGTCGTCACCCTTGCAGGAGAAGCCTTTTCCCCCCAAGGCATCGTGAGCACGGGCAAAACCACCCAGGGCGCCACCCTGCGCCGCACCCGCGAACGGCGTGAAATTGCCGCCCGGCTGAAAACCCTGCAAACCCGCGCCGAGCGCGCCGCCGACGCCCTGGCCACCGCCGAAAAAGCCGCCGCCCAGGCGCGTGCCGCCGCCCAGGCCGCTGCCGAAAATCTTTCCCAGGCCCAGCAAGAAGAACACGCCACTGCCCAGGCCGAGCGTCGCGCCCAACAAGAAGCCCAACAAGCCCAGCGGGCGTTGGAAGTGCACCAGAACGAACTGCAACGCCGGCAAGCCGAACTGGAATCCCTGCAAAAAGAAGCCGCCGAATTGCACCGCCAGCGTCAAACCCTGGAAGCCGACTTCCAGGCCGCGCGCCAAACGCTGCGCGAACGCCGCCGCGCCCTGCAAGCCCTCGACACCCACGAAGCCAACGCCCAGGAAGCCCACTGGAGCACCCAGGTCGCCCTCGCCGCCCAGGCACTGGAAACGGCCCGTCGCCGCCTGCAAGAACAACAACGCGCCCTGGAAACCCTGCAACAACGCCTGCAAGCGCGCCAAAAGCGGCTGGAAGAAGCCGCTGCACAGATTGCTGCCCTCGAAACCGAACACACCCAACAACAGGCTGCAATCCGCCGCCTCGAGGACGACATTGCGCGGCTCAATGCGCAAATCGCCCCCCTGCAAGAGGCCCTGCAAAACGACCAACAGCGCCTCGAAGCCCTGGAAGCCGAAGCCGAGCGGCTCGCCCAGGCCGTCCACATCGCCGAGCGCCACCACACCCAGGCGCAACTGGCGCTCACCCGCGCCCAGGAAACCCTCGACAACCTCCGCCGCCGCATGGAAGAAGACCTCGGCCCCGTAGCCCTCGACTACGCCCCCGACGTCACCGGCCCCCAGCCCCTCCCGCTGGAAGGCATGGTCGCTCACCTTCCGACCGTAGCCTCCCTGCCCCCTGGCCTGGAACAACGCATCAAAGAACGCCGCGCCCAACTGCGCCGCCTGGGGCCGGTCAACCCCGAGGCCGAACAGGAATACCAGGAAGTGCGGGAACGCTATGACTTCCTCGCCACCCAAATGCAAGACCTGCGCCAGGCCGAAGCCGACATCCGCCAGGTGATCGCCGAACTGGAAAGGCTGATGGAAGAAGCCTTCCGCAAGACCTACGCGGTGGTCAACCAGGAATTCAGCGCCATCTTCACCCGGCTGTTCGGCGGCGGCACCGCCCGCCTGGTGCTCACCGAAGCCGAAGACATCACCCGCACCGGCGTGGAAATCGAAGCCCGCCTTCCGGGCAAGCGCGCCCAACGCCTGGCCATGCTTTCCGGCGGCGAGCGCAGCCTGACCGCCGTGGCGCTCATCTTCGCCCTGCTGAAGGCCTCCCCCACGCCCTTCTGCGTGCTCGACGAGGTCGACGCCATGTTAGATGAAGCCAACGTCGGGCGCTTCCGCGACCTGTTAGAAGAACTGAGCGAACACACCCAGTTCATCATCATCACCCACAACCGCAACACCGTTCAGGCCGCCGAGGTCATCTACGGCATCACCTTAGCCCCCGATGCCACCTCGCAAGTCATGAGCCTGAAACTGGACGAGGTTGCCAGCATGGTCAAGTAATTGCGGGGTGCAGTAACCAGCAGGATGCAAGTGGCAAGTTGCAAGTTGCAAGTTGCAAGTTGCAGGATACAAACAGGCTCTTATCCGCGATTTAGACTACGGTATAATTCTTTCCATGACTGAT
>CAYYRG010000080.1:0-7149 GCA_964474015.1 uncultured Anaerolineaceae bacterium
AAGTGGGGTGTTTTTAAGCCTTCTATCAGAAAAAACGGGTATACTTGAATTGTGTCCTCTCATTCCCCAAAATCAACCAGAGGAGGTTATCCTATGAAACTGCAAGAAGCCATCCAAACCGCCGATTGGAAGAAAGAAAAGCACGCACCGGTTATCGAATGCCCTGACGAGGTCAAGGCCAACGAGCCGTTTAGCATCACCGTCAGCGTGGGCAAAGATATCCCGCATCCCAACACCACCGAGCACTTCATCGCCTGGATTGACGTCTTCTTCCAGCCCGAAGGCAGCAAGTTTGCTCATCACGTCGGACGGTTCGATTTCCGCGCCCACGGCGAATCGACCAAAGGCCCCAACAAAGGGCCGGTGTATGCTCACCCCGCGGTGACCTTCTCGATGCAAATCAGCGAACCGGGCACCCTGATGGCGCTTGCTCACTGCAACATCCACGGCCTGTGGGGCTCGGAAAAGGAAATCAAAGTCGCGTAAAATCTATCCACAGAGTTGCACCGAGTTTCACCGAAGGGTAAGAGGGTGTTTCCTGCCTCTATCGGTGTCAATCTGTGAAATCTGCGGATGCTTCAATCCTCAGCCCTTCCCTGCCCGGCGGTGGGGAAGGGCTTTCTCACGCCCGCGGCCATGCTCCCTGAACCCACTTTTTGGCTCGGCCCTACGCCGGTTTACGGCGATACCGTGCTTGCCCCGATGGATGGCTATTCCGACCTGCCGTTCCGGTCGGTGTGTCGCGAACTCGGCTCGGCCATCAGTTACACTGAATTCATCCACGCCCCTGATGTGCTGCAGCGCCCGGAGCGCATCCGCTCGCGCTGGCGCTACCTGCCGTGGGAACAGCCGGTCGTCTTTCAAATTTACGGCAGCACGCCCCAAACCCTGCTGGAAGCCGCCCTGCGTCTTCAGGAAGACGGCCCGGCGGCCATTGACATCAATATGGGCTGTCCTGACGGGCACATCGTGCGCCGCGGCGCCGGCGCGGGCCTGCTACGCACGCCGCTCAAGGTTGCTCGCATCTTCCGCCTGCTCAGCCGCCATCTGGAAGTGCCCGTCACGGCCAAAATTCGCCTGGGGCTGGATGAAACCTGCCGCAATTACCGCCTGATTGCTCGCATTGTGGAGGAAAACGGGGGCGCATTGCTGGCCGTGCACGGGCGCACCCGCGCCCAGCGCTATCAGGGCCAGGCCGATTGGGATGCGATTGCTGAAGTGGCGCAACTCGTGCGCATTCCGGTGTTGGGCAACGGTGATGTGCGCACCCCTGCCGATATCGCGCGGATGAAGGCCCACACCGGCGTGGTCGGCGTCATGATTGGCCGCGCGGCCATCCGCAACCCGTGGATTTTCTCTCGCCGCCGCCGAGAAGAGGTCTCGCCCGCCGAGGTGTGGGCGGTGCTGCAGCGACACCTGGCCCGCAGCCTCGATTTCTATGGGCCGGAGCGGGGGCTGATTCTCTTCCGAAAATACGCCGCGCAATACCTCGCCCCCTGGTTGACCGACCGCACTCAGCGACGCGCGCTGCTCACGGCGACCACCGCCGAGGCCTTCCTGCACCTCGCCCGGCAAATCATCGCAAGCCCCCCTGTTGGCTCAATTTAGCGCGAGGTGGTCATTTTGAGGATCTTCCCTTCAGGCGTGACCACCACCCGCACCCGCCGGATGATCTTGTGCCCGTCGGCGGTTTCGGCCTCGGTGCGGTAAATCAAGCGCACCAACGTCTCACCTTCCCGGCGCACGGTCGGCTTCACGCCGCGCACTTCGGGAAACTTGCGGGCGACTTTTCGGGTCACGGCCTGAAGGGTTTCGGGGGAAAGCAGAGGCATGGTGTTACCCTACCGTTGTAGAGCGCAAACGGCGGCGCAGGAAGGCCGGCACATCCAGGTCGGCAGCAGGCGCGGCGGCTGGGGAAGGCGAGGATGCCGCCGGTGGCGTTACGGGCTGGCTGGCCCGCCTGGTGACACGCGCCGGCGCAGCCAACGGGGTGCCGCCCACGCCGGTGACCAGCAGCGTCAGTTGTACCCGCCCGGTAAAGTTCGGGTCGGTGGTGAAACCCCAGACCACATCGGCTTCTTCGGGCAGGCGGGCGTGCAGGGCTTCCATGCCGCCGACCACTTCCCACAGCGAGAGGTCGTCGCCGCCCACGAAGTTCGCCAGCACGCCCGTGGCGGTGGCCAGGGAAATGTCGCCCAGCAGGGGGTTGCTGAGCGCGGCGTGGATGGCTTCCTCGACCCGCTTTTCGCCCTTGCCGGTGCCCATGGAAATCAACGCCCCCCCGCCGGAAGCCATCAGCCGCTTGATGTCGTTGAAATCGCGGTTGATGACACCGGTCTGGGTGATGATGTCGGTAATGCCTTGAATCGCGCGGCGCAGCACCTCGTCGGCGAGGCGAAAAGCGGCTTCCAGTGAGAGGTTGCGAGGGGCAACTTTGAGCAAGCGGTCGTTGGGCACGACCACCAGGGTGTCGGTGTGGGCGCGCAGGTCGCGCAGCCCGGCTGCGGCGTTTTTGGCGCGGCGGGTGCCCTCGAAGGCAAAGGGTGTCGTCACCACGGAAACCGTCACCGCGCCCTGGGCTTTGGCCGCCTCGGCGGCGATGGCGATGGCGCCGGTGCCCGTGCCGCCGCCCATCCCTGCCGTCAGGAAGACCATATCAGCCCCGGCCAACGCCTCGGCCAGCGCCTCACGGCTTTCTTCCGCGGCCTTGCGCCCGACCTCGGGGCGCCCCCCGGCGCCGTTGCCCCGGGTGGTGTGCGGCCCCAGGAGTAGTTTGACCGGCGCCGGGTTGGTGCGCAGCACCTGGGCGTCGGTGTTTGCCGCGATGAACTCCACGCCCTGCACACCGAATTCCACCATGCGGGCAACGGTATTCGAGCCGCCGCCGCCCAAACCGATCACCTTGACCACCGTACTCACAATGCCACCTCCGTAGGAGAATTCACAGGAACCCATTCCAGGGTTGCCCCAGAAGCCTGCAGGGCTGTGCGCGCTTCGGGGGGAAAGTCGTCAGGGCTACCCAGCAGGGTGATGTGCTGGGCGCGCAGGGCCTCTTCGACGGAAAAGCCCACCGTGGCCTCGCCGCGCTGCAACCAGGGTAAGGCGGCGCTGAGGTAATGGGGCGGCACGCCGCGAGCAAACGTCGGAAGCAGGATGTATCGCCGCGCGGCGACCGCGGCTTGCCTGGCTGTGCGCTCCGGGCGAGGCGATTGTGGCCTCAGGGCCTCCAGCGCCGCTACGGTGCCGCGAGGCTTGCCGGAAGGCTCCAGCCAGGCTGCCCGGCCTTCGGGAGATTCGGCGGGGGCGGTCAGCACCCAAAAAGCCCCGCCCAGCACCTCGGCGGGCAGGTCGTTTTCCCAAAACAGGCGGGCAATGGCCGTGTTTTTACTTTCCACGGCTTCGTCGGGTTCATAACCGTAGCGGCTGCCCATCCCCAGCAGGAAAATCGGGGGCACCCGCCCCAGGGCAGCGCGCGCTTCCACCGTGTACCAGTCGAAAATGCGGAAGCCGCGGTGGTCTTCGCTGTCGGGGGGGGTGAAATAGGGTTGCGCCGCCGGCCACACCTCGGGGCCGCCCCGGCCCCAGTCGAGGGGCTTTCCCTCGGCCCAGGCATAAGCGCACAGCCCCAGCCGCTCGGCAACCAGGGGGTTGCGCCGCCGCAGGCCCTGCAACGCAGCCCGCAGGAAGGCCAGGTCCCAGTAATCGCCGCCGGGCGCCAGCGGCGGGAAGAAAGGCTGCAGCCCTTCAACGTCGGCAGCCGCGGCGAGGGGGGTGAAGGCGTCTAAGAAACGCGCCGGCAGGTCGGGTTGTCCCCAGGCGCGTCCCCATGCCCCTTGCAGGTTGGGGCGATCGAAGAACGCCACATGGCGCACCCCCCAGCGGGCATACGACCGCAGCAGTACCCCCACCTCTGCAGGCGGGGTTTCCAGCGGCAAGACAAAGTGGACGAAAGGCGTGATGCCGTGGGCCAGTAATCCTTTGAGGAAGTCTTCCGGCACGGCACGCGCCGCCGTGCTGCGCACGACCAGCCAGCCCACCCCCATGCGGTGCAGGAGGGGAATGATCCCTTCCAGGTCGGCCTGGCGGTAGCGGTCGGTTGTGGTGCTGTAATAAAGCCCAAAACGGCGAGGTTCTTGATTGGTCATGGTCTGCTCCCAAAAGCGAGTGCCTGTGAGAGCAGGTGCAAGAGTCGTGCCGGAGGGGGCGCGCCGCGGGGCTCAGCGTCCCAGGGCGTCGCCCTGCGCCAGCACGTTGGTTTCCCCCAAACGGCGCAGGTGTTGCAGGAACACCGGGGCGTTCAAGCGGCGTTCCAGCACATGGACGAGGTAGCCCAACAGCAGCGTTTCCATTTCGCGGTGCACCGCCGGAGCAGGGCGCGCCCGCGCGGCCTCGCGAAAACGGCTGCGCTGAAAGTGACGCAGGTAGCGCAGCGCATCCACGCTCACCGCGGTCAATCCGCTGCTCGCACCACTGCAGCGCGGGCATACCACGCCGCCTTCCTGCGGGGCAAAGAACTGCGGTTCCGGGCGCAGGGGCTCGCCGCAGCGCACGCATTGCTGCAACTCAGGGCGGAAACCTGTCAGGTCGAGCAGGTGCAGTTCGTAATAGCGCACGACCAGGTCGGCATCGGGAAAAGTTTCCAGCCGGCGCAGCGTCTCGACGAGCAGGCGGTAAAGGCCGGGGTGGTCTTCGTTTTCGTAGGTGAATTTGTCGGCCAGTTCGGCGATGTGCAGGGCGTAGGTCATGCGCAGCAAATCGCGGCGCAGGTGCGGGAAGGTCTCGATGGCTTCGGCCTGGGTCACGAGGGCGAGGTCGCGTCCCTCGGCCAACAGCAGGCGCACCGGGGTCAGCGGTTCGAGATGCCCGGCCTTGCGGGAACGGATGCGCCGCACCCCCTTGGCGATGGCGCGCAGTTTACCGCGCCCTCGCGCGTACAACACCAGCAAGCGGTCGGCCTCGCCGAAGTCGGTGTGACGCAACACCACAGCGTCCACGGTGAATGTGCGCGGCCTACCCATCGATTGCCTCCCACACCTGGTAAAGCCCCAGCCTGCCGCCTTCGCCGTCGGAGAGGAAAGTTTCCCGCACCCGAAAGCCGGTTGCCGCGGCCAGGCTTGCCAGTTCGGGCGGCGAGAAGTGGTGCACATAGCGCAGGCCGTGCCCGCCATGCCGCCAATCGAGCAAATAATCGCCGGGTTCGACATCTTCGGCTCGCAGACCGGCGCGCGCCCACGGCTGGATGCGGGCGCGCAGGCGGGCGCTGTTGAGAAACTGCCAGTGGGAATGTATAAACAGCCCGCCGGGGGAAAGCAGCCCCCGAATAGCCGCCACGATGCGGCGGCGCAGGCTTTCCCCCGGCAGGTGATGCAGCACGGCAAAAGCCATCACGAAATCGAAAGGCACGGGCAACCCCTCGGGCCAGGCCGGGTCGGCGATGTCGCGGCGCAAAATACGGAAATCCGCGCCGGGGGGCGGGTCGGCAGCCGCGGCGCGGGCATGGGCCAGCAAATCGGGGCTGAAATCCAGCCCCACGTATCGCCCCCGAAAGCCCCGGGCGCGCAGGCCGCGCAGCACGTTGCCGTGCCCGCAGCCCACATCCAACACCCGCGCGGTCGGTGGGATGCGCGCCAACAGACGCGCCACGCCGGGTTGCAAGCGGCTGCGCTTTTCGGCGAACGCGGCACCGAAGCGGCCGTAGAAGTCGCGGTTGAGGGCCAGCAGGGTTTGGGCGACCGCAGGAGCAAGCATGGGAAATCCCGCGCCTGGCGGTTTAGCGGTCTTCCAGGGCGGCCACGCCGGGCAGCACTTTGCCTTCCAGCATTTCCAGCGACGCGCCGCCGCCTGTGCTCAGGTGGGTGATTTTGTCGGCCAGGCCGCTCTGGTGGATGGCCGCGACCGAATCGCCGCCGCCCACAATGCTCACTGCCTCGCTTTCGGCTATCGCCTTCGCGACGCCAAAGGTGCCTTCCGCAAAGGGCGGCAGTTCGAACACGCCCATCGGCCCGTTCCACACCACCGTGCGCGCTGTGCCGATGACCTCGCCAAAGGCGCTGACGGTTTCCGGGCCGATATCCAGCGCACGCCAGCCGTCGGGAATGTCGCCCACCGGCACCACGCGGTGTTGGGCATCGGCGGCGAAGGCATCGGCAATCACCAGGTCAACGGGCAGGTGCAGTTTCTCGCTGGCCTCGGTTAGCAGGGCTTTGGCGGTCTCGATGGCGTCGGTTTCCACCAGCGAGTCGCCCATGCGGAAGCCCTGAGCGGCGAAGAAGGTGTTCGCCATGCCGCCGCCGATGAGGATGGCGTCGGCCTTGCCGAGCAAATTGCGGATTACGCCGATTTTGTCGCTGATTTTGGCGCCGCCCAAGATGGCGACAAACGGCCGCTCCGGGGCTTCCAGCGCCTGGCCGAGGTAGCGCAGTTCTTTTTCCATCAGGAAACCGGCTACCGCCGGCAGATAGCGCGCCACCCCCACCGTGGAGGCGTGCGCCCGATGCGCCGAGCCAAAGGCATCGTTGACGAACAGGTCGCAGCCCGCGGCAAGTTGGCGGGCAAATTCGGGGTCGTTTTTCTTCTCTTCGGGGTGAAAGCGGGTGTTTTCCAGCAACAACACCTCGCCGGGACGCAGCGCGGCTTTGGCGGAAGCCGCCAGCGCGCCGACGCAGTCTTCCGCGAAGGCCACCGGCAGCCCCAGCAGGTCACTCAGGTGGGAAGCCACCGGCCGCAGGGAAAGTTCCGGCACCCGCTGGCCCTTGGGCCGCCCCAGGTGCGACATCAGCACCACGGCCGCGCCGTTTTGCAAGAGATACTCGATGGTGGGAATGGCCGCCCGAATGCGGGTGTCGTCAGCCACCTGCCCCGCTTTCAAGGGGACATTGAAATCCACTCGCACGAGCACTTTCTTCCCGGCCACCTCAACATCGCGGACGGTTTTCTTGTTGAACATGGTTGCCTCCTTGGGAGGGATGGCGAATGGTGCGTTGTCATTCTACCGCGAATCGCTCTGGTGCGCGAGGATGAAGGGGAGGGGGCATGTCAATGTTGCCGAAATACCTGGCGGGAGGTTGTTGCTCCAGTGCGGTTGGGTGCTGGCCATTCCCCCAGACGCGCTTTGTTGGTGCAAGAAGCGCCCTTCGACTGCGCTCGCTG
>CAYYRG010000081.1:0-6889 GCA_964474015.1 uncultured Anaerolineaceae bacterium
ATGGACTCGAAGAGCGTTCACCAGCCGCACTTCCAGCCGCTGCTCAAGCGGGGGTAAAATAGCCGTGTGACAGCGTTGCCTGACCAGGAAGATGTGATGTTTCGCACCCCCTTTTCCGTTTCGGGAACCGCCGCCGCCGTGCGGCGACATGCCTGGACAGCCGCCGGCTGGGCACTTCTCAACCTGGCTGCCCTTGCGCTGGGCTGGCTGGCTGACTTGCTGAGCGCGCAGGCGGTGAGAGACATGCGCCGCACTTTCCGCGTTGCCCATGATGCCGGGTGGATCTGGCTGGCAGGGTTGGTGATGGCGTTGGTTTGGGTGGGGCTGGGGTTTGCCCGCCAGCAGGCGGCTGCTCGCGCCCCCCGCTGGGGCTTTGGCCTCATGTCCCTTGTTGCGGGGTTGCTCGTGGTGCTCTGTCAGCCAGCGTTGTTTTTCTACGCCCAAACGCTGCTTGCGCGGGCGCATCTTTATCGCTTCTTCAGCCCCTTTATGCGTCTCATCCTGGGGCGCGGCTTCGATAATTTTTTCATTTTGACCGCGCAGGTGCTTTTGGCGCTCAACCTGCTGGGGCTGTGGGAAACCCGCAAAGTGGGTGAAGGCTGACAAGGGCCTGGTGAGCGGAGACAACGTCCGCTCTGCCCCTGCCGGCTTTCGCCTTTCCCCTGCTGTGCTGCCTATGTCCCTCTCTGCTGAAGACCACGACTACTTTCTCGCTTTGCAAACCCGCACCGGGTGGGGGAAAACCTTAGCGCGCTTTCTGGAATGGTGCCTGCCAGACCGTCCGGTGCGCGTGCTGGATGTGGGCGCGGGCCCGGCCCTTGCTTCGGCGCTGGCTGCCCAACGCGGTCACTGGGTGGTGGGGGTGGATCGCGACCCGCTCATGCTCGCGCAGAGCCTGCATCCCACCGTGGCGCTGGCCGATGCCGGGGCTTTGCCCTTTGGGGCGGGGGCGTTTGACCTGACCTTAGCCAGCAACCTGCTCTATTTGCTGCCCGACCCGCTGCCCGCCCTGCGAGAAATGGCGCGCGTGACCGCCCCTGGCGGCTACGTGGCCGTGCTCAACCCCTCCGAGCGGATGAGTGTGGCTGCCGCACGGGCCCTGGCCGATGCCCGCGGCCTGACCGGCCTGGCGAGGGAAACCTTGCTCAACCTGGCCGCCCGGGCCGAAGCCTGCTACCGTTGGTCGCCGGCTGACCTGGGGGCGCTGTTTGCACGCGTTGGCCTGCGCCTTGTTCGCACCCGCACTGCCATGCGCCCCGGCCTGCTACGCTGGGCGCTGGCCGAGGCGGTCTCATCCGGGCGCGTTTGAGGTTTCTTCTAAAGCCGACGCGCCGCGAGATTCCGGGCCTTCGAGGGGCAAAGCCGCCTCGATTTCTTCCGGGCGCTGACCCTTTTCCAGCCGCGCGACCACTTCGTCGAATTCCGGCCCCAGGTCTTCGCCTAAGGCAGCCCCCATTTCCCGCATTGCCTTGCCCAATGCGCGGGGGTCTTCTTCCAGCGCGCTCAGGCGGGCAGGGTCAACCAGGGATTCCAGCATGGCTTCTTCTGACCGCAACATACGCACGCGGGAAGGCACCCGCTGCACCGCTGCGCTGCCACAACGGGGGCATTCCACCGCTTTCCTGCCGTAATCCTGATACGACATCCGCACCGTAAAACGGGCCCCGCACGCGCTGCAACGATACGTGTAGGCAGGCATCTACACCTCCTCGCGCAAAGATCAGCCGATGGGGTGTTACAATTATAGCCATCTTTTCCCCTTTGGAGTTGCCTGCATGACCTCTTTTGCCCCTCCGCCTTCCTCACCGTTGCTGATAGTGATTTCCGGCCCTTCCGGCGTCGGAAAAGACACGGTCATCCAGCGGATGAAGGAACGCCAGTTGCCCATCCACTTTGTGGTGACGGCCACGACCCGCCCGCCGCGCCCCGACGAGCGCCACGGCGTGGATTACTTCTTCATCTCGCGGGAAGAATTTGCCCGCATGATCGAGGAAGACGAATTGCTGGAATACGCCATCGTGTATGGCGACTATAAAGGCATTCCCAAACAACAGGTGCGCGAGGCGCTGGCCAGTGGGAAGGATGTCATCATGCGCATTGACGTTCAGGGCGCAGCGACCATCCGCCGCCTGGTGCCCGACGCGGTGCTGATTTTCCTCACTACCGCGAGTGAAGAGGAACTGGTCGAGCGGCTGAAGCGCCGCAAGACGGAATCGGCAGAAGACCTCAGCCTGCGCATTGCCACCGCCCGGCAGGAACTCAAGCGCATGGCAGAATTCGATTATGTGGTTGTGAACCGCGAGCACGCGCTGGAAGAGACCGTGGATACCATCATTGCCATCATCGAAGCCGAACACCACCACATCCCTCCACGAAAGGTCAACTTATGAGCTACACGCCCTATACGCCGCCCAAACCTCACTCTGCCGGCTGGCGCGGTTGGCGGCGACGCATTCCCCCCAACTTTCCCTGGGTTAGCGCAGCCATTGGCGCGCTCACCGTGCTGGTCTTCCTGTTGCAAATGCTCTCGGAAGCCCTGACGGGCGTAGACTGGCCAGTGCAGTGGGGCATTAAATATGCGCCCCTCATCGTCAATGCTCACGAATACTGGCGGCTGTTGACGCCGATGTTCCTGCACGCGGGGCTGTTGCACATTGGCTTGAACATGTGGGGGCTGTATGTGTTGGGGCCGGAACTGGAGCGTCTGCTGGGGCCGTGGCGCTTTGCTTTGCTTTACGTCGTCAGCGCCTATGCCGGGAATGCCCTTTCCACCGCGCTGACGCCTGCGCCTTCCCTGGGCGCTTCGACGGCCATTTTCGGCCTGCTGGGGGCTTATCTGGTGGTTTTCTATGCCAACCAGCACTATCTTGGCAATCTTGCCCGTGGCATTGTGATGCAGGCCCTTTTCTGGATTGCCGTCAATTTGGTTTGGAGCCTGCAAAGCAGCATCGACATGTGGGGGCATGTTGGTGGGCTGCTGGGCGGCATGTTGTTCTCGGCTTTCGCCGGCCCCCAGTGGAGCGACTTCGGCGGCAAAATTTATGATTACGGTGCAGCCTACCTCAGCCGCCGCGACCACCGCCCTTACCGCGACGTGGCCATCGGCGCGGTCATTACCCTGGCCGTCTTTACCGCAGCGATTGCGGTGCGTTACCCCCAGTTTTTGCCTTGAGGAGCCCAATGAGCAGCCGCTTTGAGCAAGTGGAGGATGTTTTGGCCGCGGTGCAGCGGCATTTCCGCCCTGAGCAGGCGGGCGGTGTTGAGGTGGTGGGGCAGTTGAACCTCACCGGTGAGGGCGGCGGCCAATGGGTGCTGCGCATCCACGATGGCCGCCTGACCATGACCCCCGGCACCACCGACGACCCCCAGGCCATGCAACTCACTGCCTCGGTTGCTGACTTCCTGGCCCTGGCTAACGGCGAACTGGATGCCATGAAAGCCTATTTCACCGGCAAAGTGCGCTTCAAGGGCAGCCTGCGAGATGCCTACCGCTTGATGGACTTATTCCGCTTTTAGGGAGAGGGCATGGACAAGGTCATCATTCGCAACCTGCGGGCGCGGGGCATCATCGGCATCAACCCGTGGGAACGCGAAAAGCCGCAGGAAATTCTCATCAACCTGGTGCTGTTCACCGACAACCGCGCCGCCGAAGCCAGCGACGACATTGCCGACTGTGTCAACTACCGCACGGTGGCGAAGAAAGTGCTCGCGCACGCCGAAACCGCCGCCCGCTACACGGTGGAAGCCCTGGCGGGCGACCTGGCGCGCCTGTGCCTGGAAGAGCCGGGCGTGATGCGGGTGCGGGTGCGGGTCGAAAAGCCGGGGGCGGTGCGGTTTGCCGATTCGGTGGGGGTTGAAATTGAGCGCGCGCGAGCCTAAAGCCCAGCGCGTGGCCGTGGGCTTCGGCAGCAACATTCGCCCGGCTGAGAACCTCCCGCGCGCCCTGCGCCTGCTGGAAGCCCGTGTGTCGGTGGTGGCGCTTTCCCGCGTGTGGGAAAGCCCCGCCGTGGGAGCCAGCGGCCCGGACTTCTACAACGCGGTGGCGGTGGTGCTTGTGCCTTTCAGCGCGGCCCGCCTCAAAGAAACCGTTTTGCGCCCCATCGAAGCCGCTTTGGGGCGGGTGCGTACCGCAGACCCCAACGCCCCTCGCCCTATCGACCTGGACGTGCTGGTGGAAGGCAGCCGGGTGGTCGATGCTGACGTCTGGCGCCATGCCTATTGGGCGGTGCCGCTGGCCGAACTGGCCCCCGGCCTGCGCCACCCGGAAAGCGGCCAGCCCCTGGCCACGCTGGCGCGACAACTGGCGCGCCGCGTGTCGTTGCGGCGCGTCGAAGTGCCCGGCTGGACGCTGGAAAAAGGCTGAAACCTGCGGGGGAACGCCGTCGGTTTCGTTTTCCACTTCATGCTATAATCAACGCAATGAAAACGCAGAAAACCCCGCGGCCCAAAATTGCCATCAAGGGCATTCGCGATGGCTTGCTTGTCACCGTTGGCGACGCCGGGGCATGGCAGGATGCCCAGGAAGCCCTGCTGGAAGCCATTGGCCGCCAGGCCGACTTCTTCCAGGGCGCGCGCGTGGCGCTGGACGTGGGCGCCCGTCCCATCAAAGCCGCCCAACTGGGCAAATTGCGCGACCTGCTGGGTGATTTTGGTATTACCCTGTGGGCGGTCGTAAGCGAATCGCCTAAAACTCAGGAAACCGCCCGCAGCCTGGGGCTGGCTACCCGCCTGTCTAAACCTGCGCCTGCCCCCCGGCCCGCGGCGGCTTCCCCCACCGGTGAAGAAGCCGTCTTGGTGCGCCGCACCCTGCGCTCGGGGATGCGTATCGCTTTCCCCGGGCACGTCGTGGTCATCGGCAACGTGCACCCCGGCGCCGAAATCGTGGCCGGAGGCGACATTGTGGTGTGGGGGCGCCTCCATGGCGTGGCCCATGCCGGCGCGGAGGGCAATGAAGAGGCTGTGGTGTGTGCGTTGGACCTTTCGCCCACCCAACTGCGCATTGCCGGGCTGGTCGCTACTGCCCCGCCCCGGCGGGGTAAACCTACCCCCGAAATCGCCTCGGTGAAAGACGGGCAGGTCGTCGCCGAACCGTGGCAGGGCAAATAACGACTCAACGAGCGAGGATTTATGCCTGGAACCGTATTGACCATTACTTCCGGCAAAGGCGGCGTCGGGAAAACCACGGCTACCGCCAACATCGCCGCCGCCCTGGCCCAGATGGGCAAAAAAGTCGTTTGTGTGGATGCCGACATCGGCCTGCGCAACCTCGACCTGGTGCTGGGGTTGGAAAACCGCATCGTTTACGATCTGGTCGACGTGGTGGAAGGCCGCTGTCGCCTGCGACAGGCCATGATTCGCGATAAACGCCTGCCCAATTTGTTCCTCATCCCGGCGGCGCAGACGCGCGACAAAACCGCCGTTTCCCCCACCGACATGGTGCAGTTGTGTAACGAACTGCGGCAGGAATTCGACTGGATTCTCATCGATTCCCCCGCAGGCATCGAGCGCGGTTTCCGCAACGCCATCGCCCCTGCCGACCAGGTGGTCGTGGTCACCAACCCTGAAGTTTCCGCAGTGCGCGATGCCGACCGCATCATTGGCCTGATCGAAGCCGAAGAGAAAGGCCCGGCGCGCCTGCTGCTCAACCGCCTGAACCCGCAAATGGTGCGGGAAGGCAATATGCTGGATGCGGAAGACGTGCTGGAATTGTTGGCCATCGACCTGCTGGGTGTGGTGCCGGAAGACGAAAGCGTGGTGGTGAGCGCCAATCAGGGGATGCCTGTGGCGCTGGATGAGAAGAGCCGCGCCGGCATGGCGTTCCGGAACGTTGCCCGCCGCCTGCTGGGCGAGGAAGTGCCGTTGATGCCATTGCAAGAAGACGGCAGCCTGTGGCAGCGGCTGGGACGGCTTTTCGGCAAAGGAGATTGACATGGGCTGGCTCGACCGCCTGCGAGGCAACAAAAACAGCGCCCGCCAGGCCAAAGACCGGTTGCAACTGGTGTTGGTGCATGACCGTACCGACTTGACGCCCGGTCAACTTGGCGCGCTGAAAGACGAACTCATCGAGGTTATTTCACGCTACGTGGAAATCGAACCCCAGGCGGTCGAAATCCAACTTTCGCAAAGCGGGCGCGAACAGTACCTGATTGCCAACATCCCCATCCGCCCCGCGCGGCGCGCCCGCCGCTAACGCTATGCGCCGTTCTTACTGGGAGCACTTTGACTTCATTCTGCTGGGGCTGGTCGCCACGCTGGTGATCTTTGGCGTGGCGGTCATTCGCTCGGCTATTGCGGGCAACCTCGTGCTGGCCGGGTTGGTCAAGCGGCAGATTATCTTCGCGGTCATTGGCTTTGGCGTGTTGTTTGCCACCGCAGCCATGGACTATCACTACTGGGCCACCTTCGGCAAGTACCTTTACATTGCCACGGCCCTGCTGCTGGCGGCGTTGGGCATCATCGGTAAGGCCGCGTTTGGCTCTGCGCGGTGGATTGACATCGGCATCTTCTTCATTCAACCTTCGGAAATTGCAAAAATTGTGGTGATTTTGGTGCTGGCCTCGTTTTTCGAGCGGCACCGTCATCAGTTGCACGAATTTCGCTGGGTTGCACTCAGCGGCTTGTTGACCGCGGCGATTGTGGTGCCTATCCTGCTGCAACCTGACCTGAGCACCTCGATCACCATCCTGGTCATCTGGTTTGGGATGTTATGGGCTGCCGGGCTGACGTGGAAGCACCTTGCCATTTTCGCGGCTGCGGGGGCGGTTTCCCCCTTCCTCGCGTGGCCTTTTTTGGCCAATTACCAGAAGGCTCGCGTCATCAACTTCCTCTTCCCCGACCCCAACGCCCGCCACGGCGCGATCTACAACGTCCAGCAGGCGCTCATCAGCCT
>CAYYRG010000082.1:0-6818 GCA_964474015.1 uncultured Anaerolineaceae bacterium
CAATGTTATAATCGGCACAAACCTATTGCATCGAGGCCGTTATGCCCCACGAGTTCACCAAGTTAGAGCAAACCCGTCTGGAAAAACTGGAACGCCTGCGCGAAATGGGAATGGAACCTTACCCCAATCGCGCTGAGCGCACCCATACGGCCGCTGAGGCCAAAGCAGCGCTGGAAACCGCCGAGGCCGCTGGCGACGCCGAAGCCCCGCGCGTGACCGTAGCAGGCCGCCTGCGCGCCACGCGCCCGATGGGCAAAATTACTTTTGCTCACATCGAAGACGAAAGCGGGCGCATTCAATTGTTCTTCCAGGCCAATACCCTTGGCAAAGAACGCCTCAAACTGTTTAACAAACTGTTCGACCTGGGCGACTTCGTCCAGGCCAGCGGCTTCCTCTTCCGCACCCGCACCGGTGAAATCACCGTGCATGTGGAAGATTTTCGCATGTTGGCGAAGGCAATTACCCCCCTGCCGCCCGCGAAAGACGAAATTGTGGACGGCAAGGTGGTGCGCCACGCTGTACTGGCCGACCCCGAAACCCGCTATCGCCAGCGCTACGCCGACCTCGCCGTCAACCCTGAGGTACGCGAAATCTTCCGCACGCGCGCCAAAATCGTGCGCGCCTTGCGGGAATTCCTGGATGCGCGCGGCTTCCTGGAAGTGGAAACGCCCATCTTGCAGCCCATCTACGGTGGCGCCGCTGCCCGGCCCTTTGTGACCTACCATAATCAACTAAAGCAGAAACTTTACCTGCGCATTTCTTTCGAACTTTACCTCAAACGCCTGCTGGTGGGCATGTTCGAGAAAGTTTACGAAATCGGCCGCGATTTCCGCAACGAGGGCATCTCTTTCAAGCACAACCCCGAATTCACCCAACTGGAATTCTACTGGGCTTATGCCGATTACCAGAAGGTGATGGCGCTCACCGAGGAAATGCTGGCTTACGTCGCCGACCGGGTGCTGGGGACGCGCAAATTCACCTGGCAGGGTCACGAGATTGACCTCACCCCGCCGTGGAAACGGGTGGAACTGCGCCAGGGTTTGCTGGAAGCCACCGGGGTAGATATTGCCGCTTACCCCGATGCCGAGAGCCTCGCCGCGGCCATGAAGGCGCATGGCCTGGAACCCAAGCCCGGCGCGCCGCGCGGCAAACTCATCGATCAGATGGTAGGCGACTTCCTCGAGCCCACTTTCATCCAGCCCACCTTCCTCTACGACTACCCGCGCGACATCTCGCCCCTGGCCAAGGCCAAACCCGGCGACCCCACCACGGTAGAGCGTTTCGAGGGCTTCATCGGCGGCATGGAACTATGCAACGCCTTCACCGAACTCAACGACCCCCTCGACCAGGAAGCCCGCTTTCTGGAAATGGGGCGCACCTACGCGGCCGACGATGAAGAACGCCACCCCATCGACGAAGATTACCTGCGCGCCATGCGCTACGGCATGCCGCCCAATGGCGGTTTCGGCATGGGCATCGACCGCCTGACCATGCTCTTTACCGATAAGCACAGCATTCGCGAAGTCATCCTCTTCCCACACCTGCGCGAGCGCGGCGAAAGCGACAGTGCAGCCGAAGCGGAAGCAACCGAGCCGCTTTCCTGAGCGCCCGCTTCATTTCCGAGGAGGCAGCCGTGGAAACCCAGGGGCAAGCCAATGTGTGGCAGGAACTCGCAACACTTGTCAACGCCCTACCATTGGAGGATCGCCGGCGTTTGCGCGATGCCCTGCGCCGCTGGACCCATGACCTCGGCCACAATATCGGCCTGGTGCGCACCAGCGAAGGCTTGATGCGGCGGGAAATGGACCAGGCAGCCCTGGTGGTGGACACCGAATTGTTGGATATCATCGGCGGCGCTGCCCGCAGCCTGATGGAACTGTTGGCGGAAGTGCGCCAGTTGCCGGAATATATTGACGACCAAACACCGTGAGGCCAGGCATCTGGCACGATTCGTGCTATGGTCGCCAGGGGGCGCGAGGCCAAATGGCCGCGTGGCAATGGTGAGGGTATGTTATGAACAGAACACAACCGCGTGAACGCATTCTGGTGGTGGAGCCTGATCCCGAAATTGCCGACGTGGTGGCGCGGCAAAGCCTGCAACCGCTGCACTACCGCGTGCGGGTGGTGGGCGATGCAGGCGCGGCCCTGCAAGAAAGCCTGCGGTTTGCGCCCCACCTTATCATTACCGACCTGCACCTGCCCGATTTGAGCGGCAAGGACCTGCTGGCCGCTCTGAGTTCCCAAAGCAGTGATGCCCCGATCATCGTAATCGCCGACGCGGGGGAAGAGCACGACATTGTGCAGGCCTTCCGGTTAGGGGCTGCCGACTTCCTGCTGTGGCCTATGCAGGAAACCGAAGTGGTCTCGGCAGTCGAGCGGGTGTTGACCCAGGTGCGGGAGCGGCAGGCCAAATTGCACCTCGCCCATCAGCTGGAAAAAGCCAACAAAGAACTCCAACGCCGGGTGCGGGAACTCACCACCCTTTTCGACCTCGCCAAAACCATGGCCTCGGCCACCAACTCCCAGGTGCTGTTTCAGCACGTCGTCGAAGGAGCAGTTCACCTGAGCGAAGCCGACAAGGGCTGGCTTTTCATGCGCGACACCACCAGCAAACGGCTGACCCTGATGGCACAAAAGGGCCTGCCGCGCACCCTCGCCGCGGGGGTAGGCAAGCCGTGGGATGACGGCCTCAGCGGGCTGGTGGCGCTTTCCGGTGAGCCGCTCAATATCTACGGCGAACCGTTGCGGCGCTTCAAAGTGGCGCAGTTGGGGCAGGCCGCGCTGGTTGTCCCCATCAAAGTCAAAAAAGAGGTCGTGGCATTGCTGGCCGTGATGAGAAAAGATGCCAGACCCTTTTCTGCCGACGAGCAAGCCCTGCTGATGGCATTGGCCGATTACGCTTCCATTGCGCTGGTCAACGCCCGGCTCTTCCGTACCTTGCAAGAGCACGTCCAGGCCATGCAACGCACCGCCAAAGCGGCACGCGAGGGCGAAAACCTGAAGAACGAATTGCTGCAAAACGTCAGCCACGAACTGCGCACGCCCCTGGGCGTTGCCAAAGGGTACGTGGATATGCTCCTCGCGGGGCAAATGGGGAAACTTACCCCCGAACAAAAACAAACCCTTGAAACCGTGCAAAAGCAACTGGCGCAGATGGCCGACATCGTAACCTCGATGACGGCCTTGCAGGCGGTTTCCCTGGCACCAGCGCAGTGGGCGCGGGTCAACCTGGGCGACCTGGCGCGTCTGGCGGTGGCCCGCCAAAAACCGTATGCCCGTAAGAAAAAACTGGTGCTCGATGCCCATATCATCTCACAAGACACCACCGTCAAAGGAGACCCCGACCAGTTGAGCCTGGTCTTCGACCACCTGCTCGACAACGCCATCAAATTCACCCCCGAGGGCGGCCACATCACCCTCCAGGTGCAGCGCAAGCATGACGAATTTGTCGAGGTGAGCGTAAAAGACACCGGCATCGGCATTCCCCGGCAACATCTTGAACATATCTTTGAGCGTTTTTATCAAGCCGACGGCTCGACCACGCGCCGCTTTGGGGGGCTGGGGCTGGGGCTTTCGGTTGTCAAAGAAATCATCGAGGCCCATAACGGCAAAGTGTGGGCTGAGAGCAAAGAAGGCCAGGGCACCACGATGCGATTTGTGCTCCCCCTGGCAGGTCAAGAAGGGAGTGACTGATGGCCTCAGCAACCATTTTGCTCATCATGCTGGATGAAGATGCCCGCCGCCTGGTAAGGAAAGCCTTACAGGCCGCGGGCTATGAGGCTCAGGTGCCGACCGAGGTGGGGGAAAACGGTCTGCCGCGCTTCGCGGAAAGCCAGAATGCCGATGCCATTCTGGTAGATGAGAAAGCCCTGGCTTTGCCCGCCCTCAGTGCATGGCTCGATGAAGTGCCGTATCTGCCGGTGCTGCTCTTCGCGAGGCAGGCCTCGCGCGACACGTTGCTGCGGGCCGTGCGGGTCGGGGCCATCGACATCGTCACCCCACCGGTGCGCTACGAAGACCTGGTCCAGGCCATCCAGCGGGCGCTGGCCCGGCAAGAAGCCGTGCGGCGGTGGGTGCGCGAGGAAACCCGCCGCCACACCCAGGAACTGCAAGGGCACATCGACGAATTGCAAACCCTTCTGGAGGTGGGGCGCATCCTCGCTTCCGAACTGGACCCCGAC
Source organism: uncultured Anaerolineaceae bacterium (assembly GCA_964474015.1). GTDB lineage: Bacteria > Chloroflexota > Anaerolineae > Anaerolineales > DRMV01 > DRMV01. Next base: position 4,182 of record CAYYRG010000082.1, read on the forward strand.
AAAGTGCTTACGGCGGTTGTCAATGCCGCCGTCGATTTTACCGACGCTGAGGAAAGCACCCTCTTCTTGCTCGACGAGCACACCGGCGAACTCTACCTGCGCGCCTCGCGCGATCTCCGCTCAGGGGCGGCCAACACCCTTCGGCTGAAAGTGAACGATTCCCTCGCTGGCCAAGTGGTGCGCTCAGGCAAGCCGGTAATTTTGGATAGCGATTCTCCCGAAAAAATCAAAACGGCTTACCTGGTGCATGCGCTGATTTACGTGCCCCTCTTGCTCCACGGGCGGGTCATTGGGGTACTGGGGGTCGACAACCGCGAGAAACGCGGTGGCTTTACCGAGCGCCACGTCGCCCGCTTGAACGCCCTCGCCGACTACGCCGCCGTCGCCCTCGACAACGCCCAATTGTTTACGGCCACCATTCATGAACGCCGCAAGTTGGAAACCGTGCTGCGGCACGTCAAAGAAGGCGTGCTGGTGCTGGACGAAAGCGGCGAGGTGGTGCTCATCAACGAATTAGCCCGCCTGGTGATGGACATTCCCGGAGATACCCACATCGTGGGGCGGAGTTTTATCGACCTCTGCCGCAATGCCGAGGTCGAAAAGGGCATTCAGCAGGCGTTGGGGGGCAAGGAATACCGCACGGAAATCACCGCACCCGACGGGCGGGTGTTTAGCCTGCAGGCCCTTCCCATCCCCGGCGTGGGAGCGGCGGTCACCTTCCACGACGTCACGCACTTCAAGGAACTGGACCGCATCAAGAGCGAGTTCGTCAGCGCGGTTTCCCACGATTTGCGCTCGCCTTTGACCGCCATTTTAGGCTATGTGGAACTCCTGGAGCGGGCAGGCCCTCTCACGCCCATGCAGCAGCACTTCGTGGCGCGGGTCCGCACCAGCGTGCAAAACATCACCGCATTGATTAACGACCTGCTCGACCTGGGACGCATCGAAGCGGGTTTCGAAGTCGAAAAAGAGGTGCTTTCCATTGCCACAGTGGTACGCTATGCCGTGGACGGGCTGCTACCCCAGGCCGAAGCCAAACATCAGCATTTGGTGGCCCGGGTTGCCGAGTCGCTACCGCCTGTGCTGGGCAATGCCGTGCGCCTGCGGCAAATGCTCGACAACATCATCGGCAACGCCATCAAATATACCCCGGAAGGCGGCCTGATCGAAGTGGAAGTTGAAAGCCGCGGCGATCAGGTCATCCTGCGGGTGCGCGACAACGGGCCGGGCATCCCCCCCAGCGAACAACCTTACATCTTCAACAAATTCTTCCGTGGCAGCAATGTGGCTTCCGAACAGCCAGGCACAGGGCTGGGGCTGGCGATTGTCAAATCGATCGTGGAAAGCCACCACGGACGGGTATGGGTAAAATCAGAGGTAGGCAAAGGCACCGAATTTACCGTAGTGCTACCAGGGATGGAAAGCGGCGGAGGGGCAGCAGAAGCCAGCCTGTAACCCATGCCCGCGAGGCTGGCCGCAGAGAAGAGCACCTCTTCCCGCCTTTTGACCACAAAACGACTGTGAACCTTGCTGACCTGACCGCGCGCTTAAAAGCCGAAGCCCGCCGACTGGGTTTCCACCTCGTTGGCGTGACCGACTGCACGCCGCCAAGCACCTACGCCGCGTATGCAGCCTGGCTGGAAGCAGGCCGCCATGCAACCATGGCGTATATGGCGCAGGCGCGCAATCGCGAGCGGCGCGCCGACCCGCGGCGCATTTTGCCGGAATGCCAAAGTATCCTCGTGCTGGGCATCCGCTATTTTCAACAACGCGCCGCCCCCAGTGCATCGGGGCTGCGAGGGCAGGTGGCTTCCTATGCCTGGGGAGCCGATTATCACGACGTGGTGGTGGAACGCCTGCGGGCTTTAGTGGCTTTCCTGGAAAAGGCAGTAGGCGCGCCGGTGCCTAACCGCTATTACACCGACACCGGCCCGGTGCTCGAACGGGAATATGCCGTGCGCGCTGGCCTGGGGTGGGTGGGCAAGAACGCCATGCTGATCAACCCCCACCAGGGCTCGTACCTCATCCTTGCGGAAGTGTTGCTGGGCATTCCTTTAGAAACCGACCCGCCTTTTGAGACCGACCACTGCGGCTCATGCACCCGTTGCATCGACGCCTGCCCCACCCAGGCCATCCTGCCCGACCGCACGGTGGACGCCAACCGCTGCATCTCTTACCTCACGATTGAAAACAAGGGGAGCATTCCCAAAGCCCTGCGCCCGCAAATGGGCACATGGGTGTTTGGCTGTGATGTCTGCCAGATGGTGTGCCCCTGGAACCGCCGCGCCCCGCTGGAAGGCGACCCCGCCTTTGCCCCCCGCCCTGATGTGCCCCGCCCCCTGCTCACCGAGGAACTGCACCTTACCCCCCAGACCTTCAACCGCAAATTCAAAGGAAGCCCCATCAAACGTGCGAAACGCCGCGGCTATTTGCGAAACGTGGCCGTTGCGCTGGGCAACCTGGGCGATGCCGCAGCCGTTCCCGCGCTGGCAAAAGCCCTGCGCGATGCCGAGCCGCTTGTGCGCGCCCATGCCGCCTGGGCACTGGGGCGCATCCGCAGCCCCGAAGCCTGCCGCGCCCTGGAAGCCGCCCTGGCCAAGGAAACCGATCCCGAGGTCCGCGCCGAAATACTGGCGG